>JBARYS010000280.1:0-5965 GCA_049648155.1 Catalinimonas sp.
TGTCGGACCTGCGGCAGGCGGCGTGGCGGGTGCGGGGCGAGGTCATCACCGTCCGCCTCGAACCGGTGCGGCGGTCTGCCGCGCCGGCTTTTTTGCTGGCGGAGCTGCTACGGGAGCTGAATTTCGACGACCGCGACGCGGGCGCAATGTTGTCCGACGATCATCCCGGGCGGTCGTTCCGGTCGGCTACGCACCACTTGGTGACAGACCGTGACCAGGTGGTCATCACGCCGCTGCGGGACGGTCCGACCGAGAAGGTGGCCGTCGGGAAGGAGGCACGTGAGGTCCACTGGGCGGCGGGGCACCTGCAGATCGAGCTGGTCGGGGCCAAGGGCTACGTGCCCGAGGCCGATCCACACACGGCGAGCCTAGACGCGGGGCGGCTGCGGTTTCCCCTGGAGCTACGATCATGGCAGGCGGGCGACCGCTTCCGGCCGTTGGGGATGCGGGGCACGAAGAAGTTGAGCGACTTTCTGGTAGAGCAGCGGGTGCCGCGCAACCTCAAGCCCCACGTGTGGGTGCTGACGTCGGGCGGAGCGGTCGTCTGGGTGGTGGGGCGGCGCATCGACGAGTGCTACCGCATCGGGCCCACCACCGAGCGCGTCTGGCGGGCCCGCTTCGTGCCGCGCGCTCCGGAGCCGCCCGCCGTCTGATGCCCGGGAGTCGCTAACTTCGTCCCACCGTGCTCAACCCCTTCCGCCGCTCGTTTACCGTCGAGGAACTAAACCTGTTTCGCTTTCTGCGGACCAACACCCTGTTCGCGGAGTTGTCGAACCAGGAGTTGACGCACTTCGTGCCGCACCTCTACCTGCGCGAGTACAAAAAGCGCGAAGTAGTTTTTTTCCGTGGCGACCCGAGCCAGGCGCTCTACCTCATCAAGGCGGGCAGCGTGACGCTCTACCTTGACATCGACGACAAGTTCGAGACGCTCACTTCGCTGGGGGCCGGGCGCTCGTTCGGCGACAACGCCCTGCTGCCTGAAACCAAGCGCCTCTACAGCGCCATCGTCGACTCGGAGTATTGCGAGTTGTACGTAATTCCCCGCTCCAACCTGCTGGATCTCTTCGAAACGCACGTCGAGATCAAGGCGTCGGTATTCTCTGCGATGGCGCAGCAGCAGCACCGCCTCGCCATCCGTCTGTTCGAAGTTTATCGCGCCGCCTTCGGCTTCTTCGACCTCGCGCAGGTTTACCGAGAGCTGAAGTAAGGGAGTTGCTAGGCGCTGACGATCAGAAGATGATGGCGAGCTCACTTCGGTACCGGCAGATTGACGCTGTAGTTTCGCCCGGAGCGAGGCAGCGGCGCGGCCTTTTCCAGAGCGCACGCCGCGCCGACGTACGTGCGCTCCGTTCGCCTTCCGTCGCTCCGCCTTCTCTGGGGGACGCCCTTTAATTTGCGCGACACCTTAACACCACCCCCATGTCTCCACAAGCCGGCGACGCTGCCCCTGCTTTCGAAGCCCCCGACCAACAAGGCCAAACGCACCGTTTGGAAGATTATCGGGGTAAGAAGGTAGCGCTTTACTTCTACCCCAAAGACGACACGCCCGGCTGCACAAAGCAGGCCTGCAACCTGCGCGACAACCGCGAGGTGCTGCGGGCGGCGGGCTGGGAAGTGCTCGGCGTGAGTGTGGACGACGAGCGCTCGCACCAGCAGTTCAGCACTAAGTACGACCTGAACTTCCCCCTGCTTGCCGACCCCGGGCGGCACATTGTGGAGGCGTACGGCGTGTGGAAGGAGAAGTCGATGTACGGGCGGAAGTACATGGGCACGGCGCGGACCACCTTTCTGATCGACGAGGAGGGCGTAATTACCAAGGTGATCGGCAAGCCGAAGGTCAGCGAGCACGCCGCCGAGATTTTAAAGTAGCCCGCCCCCCTACGAGCGTCGGGCGATAACGCTTATCTTAGCCGGTAGGTGGGGTCGTTTTCCAGTTTCGGCCTCCCGCCCTGCCAACCCGTTGTTTCGGTCTGAACGGCGGCCGCCCTCTTCGTATGAAACACTTCGTGCTCTTTCTGATCGGTTGGCTGACCGTGAGCGGAGTCTGCACGCAGGTTGCCCGGGCGCAGACCGACCCCGAAGAGGCTCCCCCACCCACCACGCGGCTGCTGTTTTTGCTGGACGGCTCGGGTAGTATGCGCGCGCGCATGGACGGCGAATACTCCCGGATGGTGGTTGCCAAGCGGCTCTTGTCCGAGCTAACCGACTCGCTCAGCACGGTGCCGAACTTGGAGCTGGGGCTGCGGGTGTACGGACACCAGTTCGACCGCCGCCTGAAGAACTGCCGTGACTCTAAGCTGGAGGTGGGCTTCAGTGCCGACAACGAAGACCGCATCAAGGACCGGCTGCGGGTGATCATGCCGAAGGGGACCACGCCGATCGCTTACTCGCTCGAAGAGGCCGCGCGCGACTTCACCCCGAAGCCCAACACGCGCAACGTCATCATCATCATCACCGACGGGCTGGAGTCGTGCGACGGCGACCCCTGCGCCGTGGCCCTGGCGCTCCAGCGGAGCCGCACCTTCCTGAAGCCTTTCATCATCGGCCTCAATGACGAGGGGGAGTCGTTCGCCGAAGCATTCGCTTGTCTGGGGCAGTACTTCGAGGCGTACGACATCCGGACCTTCCGGCGGGTGCTCGACCAAGTGATGATGCAGACGCTGGGCGAGACCACGCTCAGCTTGGAGCTCCTCGACACGCGCGGCCGGCCCAACGAAACGAACGTCAACGTGAACTTTACCAACAGCGTGACGGGCGACTCGGAGTACGACTTCTACCACTACCTCGACGCCCAGGGTCGCCCAGACAAGCTGCCCGTCGACGCGGTGCTCAGCTACGACATCACGGTCCACACGCTGCCGCCGGTGCACCGCAAGAACGTCTACCTGGAAGGGGGCCGCCACAACGTGGTGCGTATCCCCGCGCCGCAGGGCCGGTTGCAGGTTACCCAGCCCGGCGGCACCCCGCAGACGCAGCTTCCCGTGGTGGTGCGCGACCGCCGCACGCGCGAGACGATCAACGTGCAACAGCTACGGGAGCCGGTAAAGTACCTGGTGGGCAGCTACGACGTGGAGGTGCTCACTCTGCCCCGCACCCACTTCAAAGGCGTTGAGATCAGGCAGAGCGAGACTACTAAGCTACAGGTCGTTACGCCCGGGCTACTCAGCGTGTCCGAACTGCCGAAGGGCTTGGGCAGCATCTACGATGTCAGCAAGGACGACCGGATGGAGCTGATTCACACGTTCGACGGCCAGACGCGGCTCAACCTGGCTCTGCAACCCGGCGACTACAAGCTGGTGTTCCGCGCCGGCACGGCCCACGGCAGCCGCTTCACCGACGCACGCCGCTTCTCGATTCGTTCGGGTCAGACCACTAACGTTCAACTGTTTCAGTAGCGCGCTTCCTTTTTAGAAAGTGAACCGCCGGCCGAGGTTTGTAACCGCCGGACGGCCCCGCTCGGATTTTCCGCCAAGCCCCCCGGACGCCTCTCGAAGATCCCCACATTCGCAAAGCGTTCCGTTTGAGTGGGCGAAACCGGCGGAAATGTAAACTCCGCCGAGCGGTTTGAAAAGCTCGCCGGGTCCTGTCTGCCAATCAGCACGCTTTTTCCACATCGGTCTGTACGCTGATGCCGAACTGCTTCGATAGCAAAAGAGCGGGGGCAGCTCCCACTAAGCCGCACCCGCCCTTTGTTGCAAAACGCCCGTCGGGCGTACCTACTCGTTCACCACGGGCAGGAAGGCGTACTCGCGGCCGTAGCGGAGCATCTGCGCCAGAAAGTCGTCGGGATACTCCACGCGGACGTCGACCACCTCGCCGCCTTCGCTCTCGCGAGCGGTGAGCTTCGGCTGGATGAAGCCTGAGTAGGGAGCGGTGTTGAGTTTGGCGTAGCGCCCTTTTACTTCAGTAAGTAGCTCCTGATCCACCTGCACGCCGTACTGCTCGACCAGCTCCTTACCGGCCTCATAGTCGCCCTGCGAGATGACACGCTGGATCTCGCGGAGCTGTTGGCCGAAGATCGTCCGGAGCTTTTCGTAGTCTCGCACCACGAAGTAGGTCTTGCCCTCGCGCCGTACGCGCTCGATCACGCCGTCCTCTTGCCCTGTCTCATAGGCCCAGGCGGCGATGAGCTGGCGGTTGCGCATGTGGTCCTCCTCGATGTTGTCGCCCTCGTCGAGGCGGCTCAGTTGCTGCATCAGGCCGTTGCGAATGTAGCGGTCGTACTCGGCGCGGCCCACGTCGAGCGAGGGCATCACGCCCATTTCGACCAGCTTCGAGTCCATCAGGTAATAGAGCGCGACCAGGTCGGCGCGGCCCTCTTCGAGCGTCGAGGCGTAGCTCTTCAGCGTCTCCTTGGGCGTGCCGACGCCCGGCTCCACCTGCCCGGAGGCGTGGCCGATCACCTCGTGCATGTCGGTGTGGAGTTGCCCGGCCAGCACGCCGTGTTTGCGGGCGCGGTCGGCCTCCGCCTCATCGAAGGCAAACTCGTCGAGGCTCGAGCCGCCCGCCTTCACGTGGTCGTAGGCCCCCACGATGTTGCCGAGCGAGACCGACTTGGAGCCGTAGTCCCGGCGGATCCAGCGGGCATTGGGCAGGTTGATGCCGATGGGCGTGGCGGGGGCGGCGTCGCCGGCCTCTTGCACCACCGTGATGACCTTGGCGCTGATGCCCTTCACGCGCTCCTTCTTGTGGGCGTCCATAATGGGCGAGTTGTCTTCGAACCACTGCGCCTGGTCGCCGATGGCCTTGATACGCTTGGTGGCCTCCATGTCCTTAAAAGAGACCACCGACTCGTAGGCCCCGCGGTAGCCCATGGCGTCGCCGTAGACCTCGATGAAGCCGTTGATGGCGTCCACGCTCGCGGCGGTGTCCTGCACCCAGAGTTTGTTGTAGTCGTCGAACGCCCGCAGGTCGCCGGTGCGGTAGTAGCGGATCAGCGCCTCGAAGGCCTGCCGCTGGGTGTCGTTCTCGGCCACGGGCACGGCTTTCTCCAGCCAATAGACGATGCGCTCGATGGCTTCGGAGTAGAGGCCGCCGACCTTGTACTGCCGCTCCATCAGCTTACCGTCCTTCTTGACCAGCCGCGAGTTGAGGCCGTACGACACCGGCTCTTCGTCGTTCGGGTCGATGATCTTTTTGTAGAAGGCTTCTGCCTCCGCCTGCGTGACGCCCTCGCCGTAGTAGTTGTTCGCCGAGCCCGCGATCAGGTCCACGCCGGCATCTTTGTTCACGCGCTTGGCGTCGTAGGCGGGGTCGAACATCACCGGCTTTAGCAGCGCCAGCAGGTCGTCGACCGACTCGCCCGCTTGCAGGGGGAGCGACCCGGCGGGCACGGCGCGCACCAGCTCGGCAAACGCGTCGTAGTCGAAGTCGGGCTGGATCTTCTTCGTGGAGTAGTGGTGGTGGATGCCGTTCGAAAAGAACACCCGCTTGGCGTAAGTCTCGACCGCCTCGGGCACGTCGGCCCCCTCGCGGCCCAGCAGCGCCTCCAGCGTCTTGCGGACACGCAGGTTGTGTCGGTAGTTCTGATCCCAGATGATGTCGCGGCCCGACAGAGCAGCTTCCGACAGGTAGTAGGCCAGCTCCTTCCGGCGGGGCTCAAGGTCGTCGAAGCCCGGCACGCGGTAGCGCAAGATCTGCAGGTCGGCGAAGCGGTCGGCCACGTATTCGAAGTCGCCGTCGGTGGTGTCCGTCAGCGTAACCGGCTCGTCGGTCGTGGTGGTGTCGGCGGTGTTGCAGGCCTGCAGCCCGAGCCCGGCCGCGATCAGCGCGGCGAAGATGCACTTTCTCATGGGGAGTCACATTAGTACCCACCAAAGGTAACCCGGCCGTACCGCAAACGCCTCCCCCGGCCCTGGCGGCTCCTTTTCTCGCCGCCGCCCCGCAATCCCCCCCAAACCTCAGAAGGGTAAGGTTCAGCCCCTTTTCCGCCGGGAGCGGCTTTGGCGGCACTATACATTTGAAT
>JBARYS010000281.1:0-2488 GCA_049648155.1 Catalinimonas sp.
CGACGGCCTGATCGCCGACATCGACCTGGCGCTCAGCATCATGGACGACGCACCCGACGCGGCCTCGCTCGACGAACAGGACATCATCTTCGGAGGTGACCTGGACCTGTGGCGGCGCTTCGCCAACACGCTGAAGTGGCGCATCTACATGCGGCAGAGCAACGCCCGCGCCGACGTGGCCCAGGTGGGCATCGCCGGGCTGGTGGGGCAGCCGCTGATCGACGGCCCTGGCGACGAGCCGCTGGTGGCCTTCCTCGACGAGCGGCAGGATCTCTACAATCCGCAGGCACAGCAGGAGTTTCAGCGCCCCGACGACTACGGCATCAGCGCGCAGATGGTGGCGCTGCTCGAGTCGTACGACGACCCCCGCCTGGCGGTCTACGCCCGCCCCGCCGAGACGAATCTCAACGACGGCGACACGGTATACGTCGGCAACCGCAACGGTCGCCAGCTTGAGCAGGCCGAGGACGACGAGGACTTCAGCCGCATCGGGGCCAAGTTTGTCGAGTTCGACGCGCCCGCTTACCTGATGACCTACTACGAGCGGCTGTTTTTGGAGGCCGAGGCCGCCGCCCGTGGGTGGATCACCAGCGACGCCCAGGCCCTCTACGAGGCGGCCGTGACGGCGTCGTTCGAGCACCACGGCCTGGAGGTGGGCGACTACCTCGCCGCCGACGGCCCCGCCGCCTACGACGGTCTGACGTCGATTGCGCTGCAGAAGTACATCGCCCTCTACAGCCGGGGCACGGAGGCGTACTGCGAGTGGCGGCGCACGGGCGTGCCGACGCTCGAAGTGGCCGACCGGGCCAACATTCCCAGCATCCCCCTGCGCTTGCCCTACCCGCAGTCAGAAGAGGGAGCAAACGCCCAGAACGTGCCCATCGTCTCGCTCACCGACCCGGTCGACTGGGACAATTAAACCTTAATCAGAGAAAAGCTATGCGACGAAACGCAATTTTAACCCTGGCCGCCTGCGGTGCGATGCTACTGCTACAGGCGTGTTTCGAAGAGGATACCTTTATCCAACAGATCGAAGAGGCCGCCACGCTGGAGACGGAAGACGAAGTGGTCTACATCATCGACAGCATCACCACGGTGAGCTTCCCGGTGACGGTATTTGAAAACCCCGGCGTGCCCGCGAGCGAGGTGATCGTCTACAAGCAGTACACCGACACCAGTGGTGCCACTTCCGACCGGGTAGAGGTGCTGCGCACGGGCGAGAAATCCTTCACGGTGACGCAGTCGACCGCCGACCTGGTGAGCAACATCACGGTGGGCGGGCAACCACTGGCGGGAACTAACCTGGCCGCCGGCGACGAGTGGGTGTTCACCTACGAGATCGCCATGCAGGACAGCCGGTTGCTGACGCCGCTGAACACGACGACCGTGACGGTAGAGTAACCGCCGGCTCGTTACACGCTGACCTTGCGGAGGCCGGGGAGTTGACGCTCTCCGGCCTCTTGCTACGGTGGCGATGCCGCCGGCAGCAGCGAGTCGATGGCCGCCCGAATCTTCGGCGCTTTGGCCGCCCGGTTGGTGTGCAGCACGTTGCCCCGGTCACATACTGAAGCAGCACCGGCAGCGTCAAGCGGGTTCAAGTCTTCAGCGGCAGCCGCATCACTTTTCAAGAAAACCACGCGAGCATCGGCCACAGGGCCAACGCTAACGACCTTCCAACCGCCCCAGGGCGTACAAGTACCCGTAGAGCACCACCTTCTGGCGGAAGTTCTGGTGAGGCGTCGCCTCGGCGTTCGGCACGCTGTAGCGCGAGTTCCAGAAGTGCTCGCCCCAGGGCCAGACCTCCTTGTCGGCGGGGTAGTTGCGGTTCGTGTACCACTGGCAGCGGTGAATGTCGTCGGCGTTGTCCCAGCCGTCGCGGCACAGGTAGGGCGTCCAGCCCGGCGTCAAACCGGGGTACCCGTCGCGGCGGCCCGGAGCGAAGGTCTGCGTCACGCACCGGTCGGTGAGGCCGGTCATCTGCACCAGGCCCAGCGGGTTACGCCCCAGCGTCCACTCGGCCTCCGAGTAGAGGCCGGTGGCCAGGTAGGCCCGCTCGGCGGGGTCGTCGCTGAAGTGGTGCGCCAGGGCCACGACCGACATCTCGTTGGAGGTCTGGAAGGTGCCCTCCCACTGGTTCGCCCAGCGCGCCGCCCCGGTCGGGCTCTCCGCCATCTGCGACAGGTAATCGGTCTTGGCCTGATGGAGGAGTGCCGCCCGCAAGTTGGTCTGCAGGTCGGGGAAGCGCACGGGGCGGGGCGTCTTGAGGTAAGCCACGGCGGCGTACTGCTGCTCCCACCGCCCCGGGTTGCGGACGCGGTCCGTCGGGCCAGCCACGGCGCACGCGGCGGCCGTGGCTTGCTCCCAGGCGGGTTCGCCGGTCAGGTTGTAGAGGTAAGCGGCGGCGGTCATCTTCAGGTCGCGCGCCCGGAGGCCGTCCACGTCGACGTCCAGCATGGGGTCGGGTTGCCGCTCGGCCCACGCGTAGGCC
>JBARYS010000282.1:0-4306 GCA_049648155.1 Catalinimonas sp.
CATCTACGACGAGGCCCACGAACGCGGGCAGGGCTATCAGACGCTGCGCGAGGCTACACGGACCATCGGCCACCGCATGACGGGCACCGAGAACGGCCGCCGCGCGGAAGAATACGCCCACGACTTGCTGCGCGACTACGGCTATCGACGTGTGAAGTATCAGACGTTCAGCGCCGAAGCGTGGTTGCGCGGCGGGCTGAAGCTGGAAATCGTGCCAACCAGTAGCGACAACTACGCGACCTATAAAGCCGTGGCGCTGGCGCACTCGCCCGAGCAAGCCGACGTCCAAGCGCCCCTGATTGACCTCGGCAACGGCCTGGCGCGCGACTACGAGCGCCTCGGCGCGGACGCGGTGCGCGGTATGGTGGTGGTGGCTAACCTAGGACTGGTGCGCGAAGGTCCCGCCGACACGCTTGCGAAAAACCTGCACCGCTCCGAGAAGACGGCCCTGGCCCGGCAGCACGGCGCGGTGGGCGTGATTTTTATCAACCAGGTGGCGGGCGACGTACTGCTGACCGGCACGGCGTCGGTCGACGGCTCGCTGCTGCCCCTGCCCGCGATGAGCATCTCGCAGAAGTCGGGCCTGAACCTGCGGAAGTGGATGACCGAGGAGACCCTGGAAGCGCACATCCAGATGAAAAACGAAGGCAAGACGGTGGAGGGACGTAACGTGGTGGCCCGCCTGAAGGGCGCGGAGCTGCCGAAGGAGCGCATCGTGGTGGGCGGACACCTCGACTCGTGGGACCTTGCCACCGGGGCCATCGACAACGGCATCGGCTCGTTCACGGTGCTGGAAATCGCGCGCATCTTCAAGGCCCTCGACCTCAAACCCCGCCGTACGGTCGAATTTGTGGCTTTTATGGGCGAAGAGATCGGTCTGTTCGGCTCGCAACACATGGTCGAACGGCTCAAGCGGCGCGGCGACCTGGGGGGCGTGCGCTACGTGGTGAACCTCGACATGGCCGGCAACCCCCGGGGCTACAACGCCTTCGGAAGGCCCGAGGCGGCGGCTCTCTTCGAAGACTTCGGCGAGCAGATTCGCGCCGTCGACGCCGACTACGCCAACCAGAACGTGAGCCGCCCCGGTTTGCACAGCGACCACCAGCCGTTCATGCTCGAAGGGATACCCGTGACGACGCCCAACAGCAACCTCGACCCAAAAGTGTACGACTGTTACCACGCCGACTGCGACCGTTTCGCGTTGGTCGACTCGCTGCACATGCTCAACGGCACCGCCCGCACGGCCATGCTCATCTATCTGCTGGCCGACGCCGAGACGCTGCCCACCGCGCGGATGTCGTCGGACGAGACGCGCGACTTTTTGGTGGACAACGGCTTGAAAGAGTCGCTGCAACTGGGCGGCGACTGGCGTTGGGGGGAGTAAAAGAGCTCAGGACTTACGACCCGCTTCTAAAAAGGAGCATGAGAGCACCTCCAAGGCCTCGCTGACGACGTCTAGCGGGGTCTCGGACGTAGGCAGTTAGGCAAGCGGAAGACTCTTCGTTTCTTTTTTCGCTGCGCCGCCGGCTGACTTTCCACTTCGACCATCCTCTCAACGTGGTTTTCGTCCAGCGCTAAGCTCTGCCGCCCATCCCGTGCTGATCGGATTGTCACGACGACGGGGACCCTTTTTCTCTTCGCTTGGCGCGTCGGATTCCCAGGACACGACTTCCTTCATGCCACGGGTAAGAGCGTTTTTTGAGTGGTTGCCGAAAACGGAACGTATTTTCCTGGCCTTGCTGAACAGCCTACCTTTCGGGTCATCGACGACCAGGTGCACACGCTCATCCGCGCGACGAAGGAGCCGTTTAGAGCCGAGCGCATCGCCCTGCCGGGGGCATCATCGTCGACCCCGACTATGACGTGGACGACTACTTCGACGCGCGCCACTTCGAGGTCATCAGCACGCGGCACCTTTAGTGCAATGGTGCCCCGCTCATCCCTTGCCGCCGTCCCGATCTGTCGCCCCTGCGTAGCTTCGTAGGGATGATCCACAACTACCGTGTCTGGATTACCGAGACCGACCCCGATGTGCTGCGGACGGCCCTTGACGGGTGGCTGCGGGCGGTGGGCTTCCGGGTGCTGCGCACGGTCGAGCACCA
This sequence comes from Catalinimonas sp., assembly GCA_049648155.1. Lineage (GTDB taxonomy): Bacteria > Bacteroidota > Bacteroidia > Cytophagales > Flexibacteraceae > JBARYS01. The sequence continues at coordinate 2,103 of JBARYS010000282.1, forward strand.
ATTTTCGCCGGTGGGCTACACGGCCCTTTGGCTGCTGGCCGAGAGCCACCTGGCGCTACACACGTTTCCCGACGACGGCGCGGGCCGGGCCTACGTCGAGCTAAGTAGTTGCAACCCTGAGAAGAGCCGCCGCTTCGCCGCCCTGCTCACCGAACGTTACGAGACGACCGATGCCGCCGAGGTCAGCCTCTGAAAGGCTGCTGCTCACCGTGCGGTTGCTGCTGGTGCTCTGGGGCGTGCGTGTCGTCGACGCGCATTAAACCCTGTCGGCACTTCAACGTCCGTTGAGCTGATACCTTACCGTTATGCTCAGAACCTTACCGAGTATTCTGCTGCTCGCCCTCCTCTTCGCCTGCGGCGGCGACGAACTTCCCGACGTGACGACCGACACGGACCTGCAGTTCGCGTGGTCGCGGCTCATGAACGGGCCGAGCGATGAAGACGAGATCGACGCCGTGGCGGCCGACGACGCCGGGAATGTCTACCTGAGCGGCAAGTTCGAAGACAGCCTGCGCGTGGCGGGGCGGGACGGCGCGATCCGCAGCGTGGGTAGGGCCGACATCATGGTTGTGAAGTACGACGCCGGCGGAGCGTTGCGGTGGGTCAAGTGCTACGGCGGCCCGGGCGAAGACAACATCTTCGACGCGACGTGCGATGACCAGGGCAACCTGATCTTGAGCGGGTATTTCGAAGGCACCGTGTCGTTCGGAAGCTTTACGCTCACGGCGGTGGGCGGCCTCGACATGGTGCTGCTGAAGCTCTCGCCCGACGGCGAGGTGCTGCGGGCGGTCCGGTTCGGCGGCGCCGGCGACGACGGCGGCAACGAAGTGGCCGTCGGCCCCGGGAATCAGGTCGTCGTCGGCGCGCAGTCAGACGGCACCTTCGAGGGGATCACCAACACCGGTGGGCAGGACGCGCACCTGCTCTCGCTGACGTCCGACTTCGTGGTGAACTGGATTCGCACGGTCGAGGGGGCCGGGGCCGCGCGGGCCAAAGCGGTGGCGGTCGACGCCGGCGGCAACGTCTACCTCGGTGGCGACTACCGGGGGGCGAACGGCATTCGGGACGCGGGCGGGGCCTTTCTGAACCTGGGCGGCACCGACGCTTACTTGGCGAGTTGGACCGCCGCCGGCGCGTGGCGCTGGGTGAAGAACTGGGGTGGCCCGGGCAACGATCTCTGCAAGGGTGTCGCCGCGACGGCGCAGGGCGCACTGTTCGCGGTAGGTCAGTTTACGGGTACGGTCGACTTCGACGGCACGCCCCTTACCTCGACGCCCGGCAGCCAGGACCTATTCGTATGGAAGCTCGACGACGGGGGTGCGCCCACGTGGCTCCGGCACGTGCGGGCACCCGAAAACCTGACCGGCGCGGAGGTCACGACCGACGAACAGGACCGCCTCTACTTCGGCCTGGGCATCGGCGGGCCGGTGGAGTTTCAGAGCGGCGACAACGCCTTCGAGCGCGTCGTGTCGTGCGGCGGACGCAACTGCCCGGTTCTGGTCCGGTACGACGCCGACGGCAACTTCTCCACTTCCCTCCGAGCCGAGCGGAGCAACGACGCCCGCTTCGGGGAGCTAGCCTACAGTGGCCGGACAGTCTACGTCGACTGCGTCCTGCTGGGTGGTCCGCACGTGATCGGCGGCGACACGCTCACCAGCCAGGGCGGCACGAAAGACGCGGCGGTGGTAGCAATCGAGGTGGAGTAATGGCGTCGGCGCGGGCCGACGGTCAGGTGTTCGCGGTGGCGCACCCGGCCGATGCGCGCCACGCACGACGCTCCCCGTGCCCAGGGGTTTACCGGTTTACCTTTGGTGGTTCGCAACGCGGGCGCGCGGTCGGCAGTTTGCAACGCGCTCATAATCCACGACTTTTGCAGCTTTTAATCTGCCACCTACATCAAGATATCGTTTATGTATATGAGCTGTGGCGTGTTTTAACACGAACCTCTCCAAATATAAACTAACTTTGGGAAATCCATAGATTTTCCAAATGGGCACAGAGCTAGCCATAGCTTATATACTGTGTTAGGCACTGGCTTTTCAACTCTCAAAATAGTTCAACTTGTTCTTTCTCTCTTAAATACTCTTTGATACGCGTATCCTCTAAATAGGGTGCGTTTTTCACTTTGTCAAAAAGATTTAACAACCTGCTCTTTGCTCGTCTCATAACAGTATCATAATCCAAAGGTTGGATTATAACTGCAC
>JBARYS010000283.1:0-3171 GCA_049648155.1 Catalinimonas sp.
CGCCCGCACCACGGCGGCGGCGTGGTAGATCATCTGGTCGAGCGTGATGGGCAGTGTCGTCTCGTGGCCGGCCATCACGTTCGAGGCCGAGTCGCCCACCAGCATCACGTCGACCCCGGCCGCGTCCAGAATGCGGGCCATCGTGTAGTCGTAGGCGGTGAGCATCGAGATGCGCTCGCCGCGGCGCTTCATCTCCTGCAAAACGTGGGTAGTGACGCGCTTGACGTCGGGGCGGTGTTGAGACACGGGGGCGTACTTTTTTAGACGCCGTGAAGGTAGAACGCAGCGGTTGATTGGGGTTGGAGCCGTACCCTCGTTCGCCAAGCCGGGCGGGCGTTCCCGTGGCGAGATTTGAACGGCTAAGACCTAAAAAAGCCTCCGCGATGATTCGCGGAGGCTCTTGTTCGTCGGGGTGGCGAGATTTGAACTCACGACCCCTTGCACCCCATGCAAGTGCGCTACCAGGCTGCGCCACACCCCGAACGGTCCGAGCAGCATACGCTACGTATCGGACTTATCTGCAAGATCGTCAAGGTAACGTTTGATACCCCGCTTCTTGATCTTCTTTTCCAACTTTTCCGCTGATACTGAACGACCCTCCCGCCCGGGGCGGGATGCGCTACCAGGCTGCGCCACACCCCGAACGTCGGTTCCTGCCGAAGCAGGAGGGGGGAACCGTTCATCAGCTTCTCGCTTCCGAACGGGCCGCAATATTACGAAACATTATGTTTGCGCTTAGCGGGTCTGCGTGACTTTTCAGAGCCGCCGGGTTTGGCTTTTGCGGTGTGGGCTGACGCGCCCGACGACGCAAGGTTTTGCGTCGCCCACAGAATTTCTTCGTGCAAATAACACTTCGCCTGTAGCCTACGGATGGGCTTTCGCCTACAAGGCTTTTCTCAAGTCTGGCTGCTTGAAGCAGATTTCGGCTATTGCACTAGAATCAGAACGTAGCAAAGCCGTGCCGCAAAGCGACGTGCCGCTACCACAAGTACCTGTCATTCTGAACGAAGTGAGAAATCTCCCTCAGTCAAAGGTGGAAGGAGCGTAGCCGCGTCACGCGTCCGGCGTCGAAAGCATCAGCAGGCTATATGTCAACACGACCTAGTAGCATCAAGCTTGCCGGCTTGTACGTCGGCTTCAAACTGCCGGTCCCACCGCTTGGCTTAGTACGTGTCGAACCACTCAGGGACGTGTGCCGACTCTTCCTCCGAGAACTGACTCACTGCCGTTTCAACTTCGTTGCTATTCGTTGTCGTTTTGTTCGTTGTGAATCATCCTTACCCCTCCATCGCTGCTACCGTCGCCTCGGCGGTGGCGTCCGTGGCATAGGCCTCCACCGGCACGCAGCTACAGACCAGGTTGCGGTCACCGTAGGCGCTGTCGACGCGGCTCACGCTGGGCCAGAACTTACGCTCGCGCACCCAAGGCAGGGGGAAGGCCGCCTGCTCGCGGGTATAGGGGCGCTCCCAAGCGTCGGCCAGCACCACGTCGGCCACGTGGGGGGCTAGCTTCAGCACGTTCCGTTCGGCGTCGGCGCGGCCCTCCTCTACGGCGCTGATCTCGGCGCGGATGGCGATCATGGCGTCGCAGAAGCGGTCCAGCTCTTCGGGCGACTCGCTCTCGGTCGGCTCGATCATCAGCGTGCCCGCCACCGGGAACGAGAGGGTGGGGGCGTGATAGCCGTAGTCCATCAGCCGCTTGGCGACGTCCTCGGCTTCGATGCCCACCTTCTTGAACGGGCGCAGGTCGATGATCATCTCGTGGGCGCTGCGGCCCCGCTCGCCGGTGTAGAGCACGTCGTAGTGCCCCCGCAGCCGCGCCTGGATGTAGTTGGCGTTCAGGATGGCGATCTCGGTGGCGCGCGTCAGGCCGGCGGCCCCCATCATGCGGATGTAGGCGTACGAGATGGTCAGGATCGACGCGCTGCCGAAGGGTGCGGCCGACACCGCCGTGATCGTCCGGTTGTCTCCCAGACCTGTCGTCCGGTGGCCCGGCAGGAAGGGCACCAGGTCAGCCACCACCCCGATGGGACCCATGCCCGGGCCGCCGCCGCCGTGGGGGATGCAGAAGGTCTTGTGCAGGTTCAGGTGGCAAACGTCGGCCCCGATGCGCCCCGGCGAGGTCAGCCCCACCTGTGCGTTCATGTTCGCGCCGTCCATATAGACGCGCCCGCCGTATTGGTGAACGGTCGCGCAGATCTGCTGGATGTCGGCCTCGAACACGCCGTGCGTCGAGGGGTAGGTCACCATCAGGGCGGCCAGGTTGTCGGCGTGCTGCTCGGCCTTCGCCCGCAGGTCGGCCAGGTCGATGTTGCCGCGCTCGTCGCAGCGCACCAGCACCACGCGCATGCCCGCCATCACCGCCGAGGCGGGGTTGGTGCCGTGTGCCGAGGTCGGGATCAGCGCCACGTCGCGGTGCGCCTCGCCCCGGTCGGCGTGGTAGGCGCGGATCACCATCAGGCCCGTGTACTCACCCTGCGCGCCCGAATTGGGTTGCAGCGACACGCCCGCGAAGCCCGTGATCTCCGACAGCCACGCCTCCAGCTCTTCGAACAGTTGGGTGTAGCCGGGCGCCTGCGCGCGGGGCGCGAACGGGTGCAGCCGCCCGAACCCTTCCCACGTCACGGGGATCATCTCGGTGGTGGCGTTGAGCTTCATGGTGCACGAGCCCAGGGCGATCATCGAGTGCACCAGCGAAAGGTCCTTGTTCTCCAGCCGCTTCAGGTAGCGCAGCATCTCGTGCTCGGTGTGGTACCGCTCGAACACCGGGTGTTGCAGAAAGGGCGAGGTGCGCACCAGCGCCGCCGGCCAGTCGAGCGTCAGGTCGTCGTCGGCTGCCGCCTCCACGTCGAAGCCCAGCAGCGGCCGCGTGACCCCCGCGAACACGTCGAGCAGCGCCTGCACGTCGGCCGGTGTGGTGGTCTCGTCGAGGGTAATGCCCACCGTGCCGTCGGCGAAGTAGCCGAAGTTCATGCGGGCGGCCTCGGCGCGCGCGCGCAGGTCATCGGCGGTGGTGCGGCCCGCCAGATCCACCCGCAGCGTGTCGAAGTAGTGTTCGTTGCGCACGTTCAGCCCGAACGCCCGCAGCCCGGCGGCCAGCACGCGCGTCAGCCCGTGCGTGCGTGCGGCGATCTGCTTCAACCCCTCCGGCCCGTGGTAGACGGCGTAGGCC
>JBARYS010000284.1:0-3365 GCA_049648155.1 Catalinimonas sp.
GCACAGTTGGGCGCGCTGCTGCTGCGGAGGAACGCCGCCAAGGGCATCGCGCCGGGCACCACCACACCCGCGAGCGTGTCGGTGCAGCCGCCCGCGTCACGAACGACGACTTCGTAAGTGCCTGCCGCGAGGTCCGTGAAGACCGAGTCGGGGCCGAACGCACCGCCGTCGATGCTCCACTGGTATGGTGCCGTGCCGCCCGTCGTGCTCACCGCGATGCGCCCGCCGAACGGGCCGCAGTCGCTCGGCGGGTGTACGTCGATGGCCGCCAGCACGGGCGCGCCCTCTCCCACGGTGGCAGACAGCGTGTCAGTGCAGCCTTTAGCGTCACGAACGATGATCTCGTAGGTACCCGCCGTGAGGTTCGGGAAGGTAGAGGTCGTGCCGAATGTGGCGCCGCCGTCGATGCTCCACTCGTAAGGTGACGCGCCGCCCGTGGCCTGTGCCGCCACCGCCCCGAAGGTGCCCGTACAGGTGTTGGCGTCCGACGTACTCACGAGTGCCGCCGTGGGGCCGGTCGGTCCGTTGAGGGTCGACGTGAGGGTGTCCGCGCAACCGTTGGCGTCACGGACGATCACCTCGTAAGTGCCCGCCGGCAGGCCGGTGAAGATCGAGTCGACCCCAAACGCACCGCCGTTCAGGCTGTATTCGTAGCCCGGCGCGCCACCCGTGGGAATCACCACAACGCGACCGTCGGTCGTCTGACAACCGCTTACGTCCGTCACGAGCAAGCTCGCCGCGAGGGTGCAGTCGTTGCCGCCGCCGCCGGGTAGGCAGCCGCCCACGTGCAGCACCGTGTCGAGGGTACAGCCGGTGCCCTCGTCGGTGATGCGCACCTGGTAGGCACCCGAGTCCAGGCCAGTCGTCACGTCCGCCGTCAGATCACCCGCGAAGGTGAACGGTCCGACGCCCGTAGGAGTGATCGTGATTTGTCCGTCGAACACGCCGCAAGCCGTCACCGGTACGACCGTCGTCGCCAAGGTGAGGGTGGCCGGGGCCGCGTTCAGCGTGATGGTCGTGTCCAGCGTACAGCCACTGACCAGGTCGAGCAAGGTAACGGCGTACGTGCCGGCCGTGAGGTTCTCCGAGGTCAGCGCCGACAGGTCGCCGCCGACTTGCGCGTTGCTCGCATTGTCGAGGTTGATGACGATGCGCCCGTCGTCGCCCGCGCAGTTGGCCGGGTCCTGCGCGTCGATGCTGAGGACCGTAAAGGTGATCTGCGGCTCGGTGAGCGCCAGCGTGACGTTGCGGCGACAACCCGTCACCGTGTCCGTGAGGGTCGCCACGTAGGTGCCCGCCGCCAGGCCGGTCGTGGTCAGGGCGGTAAGGTCGCCACTCACTTCCAGGTTCGAAGCATCGGAAACGGTGATCGTAATCGTGCCGTCGTCCGCACCGCACGCGGTGGGGTTCGTGAGTAGCGTGTCGGTGATGGTGAAGGCACCGGGCGCGTCCACCACCAGCGGGGCGAGCGTGTCGGTGCAGCCGTTGGCGTCGCGGACAATGACCGTATAAGCGTCCGCCGGCAGGCTGGTGAAGATCGCGTCCGGACCGAACGCGCCGCCGTTCAGGGCGTAGGCGTACGGGGTCGTGCCACCAGTCACGGCAACTTCGATGCTTCCCTGGTCTACCGGTCCACAGACGGTGTTTTCCAGCGTCAGGAGGCTGAGCTGCAACGGGGCGGGCTCCTGGATCAGGAGGCCGCGGAGGGTATCGGCGCAGCCCGACGCGTCACGGACGACTACGTCGTAGCTGCCCGGGGCGAGATTGTCGAAGGTGCTGTCGGAGCCGAACGTGCCGCCCAGCCGCGCGAAGGCGTAGGGGCGCACACCGCCGGTGGCCCGCAGTGAGAGGCGACCGTCGGCCGCACCGTTGCACGTGATGTCGTCGGTGCCGACCAATTGCAGCGCAACCGCCGGGGCGTCGGCGATAGTCACCGGAGCGAGCGTATCCAAGCAGCCGCCGGCGTCGCGCACGACCACCTCGTAGGTGCCGGCGAACAGGCCGGTAAAGGCCGTGTCGGGGCCGAACGCGCCGCCGTTCAGGGCGTATTCGTAGCCCGGCGTTCCGCCCGTCGCGCTCACCGAGAAGCTACCCGCCGTGCCTGTGCAGGTCGACGCGTCGAAGCGCTCGACGAGGCTCGCCGTCAAGAGCGTCCCGCCACCGATCTCGATGCTCCGGAGGGTGTCCGTGCAGCCGCCGGCGTCGCGGATCACCACCTCGTACGTTCCGGCGGGCAGGTCTGTAAAGACCGAATCGATACCGAACGCGCCACCATTCAAGCTGTACGTGTAGCCCGGCGTTCCGCCCGCGACGGTGACCGCAAAGCGCCCGTCGTCGAGGTCGCAGCCCGTGGCGGGTTGCAAGTCAGCCACTGCCGTCAGCAGGGCGGGGGGTGTGCCGATCACCAGACCCGTAAGCGTGTCGGTACAGCCGTTGGCGTCACGGCCGATTATCTCGTAGGTGCCCGCAGGCAGGTTTGATAGCAACGTGTCGCCACTGAACGTGCCGCCGTTGACGGACACTTCGTAGGCAGGACGTCCTCCGGCGAATGATACTGCCAGTTGGCCGGTGCTTTCGCCCGCGCAGCTCACGTCGGTGCTGCCGAGGAAGGAAAGCACGAACGGAGCCGGCTGGCTGATGGTGATTCCGGAAATCGTGTCGGCGCAACCGTTTTCGTCGGACGCAAAGATAGTGTAGGTGCCTGGGGGCAGGTTGTCGAACGTGCCGCTCAGGTTGCTCGCCACGTTCTCAAGTTCGTAGCTGTAGTTGCCCGTGCCGCCGGTCGCGTTCACCACGATCTGGCCGCCGGTGGTGCCTTGGCAATCCGTCACGTCGAGCGTGCTCACCAGCCGCAGGTTCACCTGGTCGGGAGCGTTCAGGGTTACGTTCAGCGTGTCGGTACAGCCCGCCGCGTCGCGCGCTACCACCTCGTATGTGCCGCCGGCGAGGTTGGAGAACGAGGCATCACCACCAAACGCGCCGCCGTTGAGCGCGTACTCGTAGCCCGGCGTGCCGCCTCCGGCCGTCACGGTGAAGCTGCCGTTGTCGAACGAGCAGCCGTCGACGTCGGTCAGGCTGACCAAGATAATCGTGACGCCGTCGGGGGCTTCGATGGTGACGGGCGCAAGTGTGTCGGTGCAGCCGCCGGCGTCGCGAACGATGACCTCGTAGGTGCCCGCCGTGAGGTTCGTTAAGACCGAGTCGCTACCGAATGCCCCGCCGTTGAGCGAGAACTCGGAGCTAGGCGTGCCGCCGGTGACGGCGACTGCAATCTGTCCGTTGGCTTCCCCGGCGCAGCCGGTGACGTCCGTAGTGCCGGACAGCGTCGCGACCACCGCCGAAGGCTCGGAGATGGTGATGCCAGC
>JBARYS010000285.1:0-19239 GCA_049648155.1 Catalinimonas sp.
CCCCAGCCGCCGCCAGCGCGCCAAAGTGCAGGCGGGTCATCTGGGACGCAAAACCGGCCGGGGCTTTTATGACTACGAGTAGGCGCAATTATTTTTTCGTGCACTTTCCGAAGCTTCTTCGCCCGGCGGTGCTGGGACTCGGGTTGTTGGCTGGCTGCCGCAACGACGTGCCGCCCCCTGCGCCGCTGCCCAACGTGTTCGTCGACGAGCGCATCAGCCTGACCGATCCGCGTTATCAGGCCCTGCGGCTCCCGGGTGGCGCAGTCACGGTTCCGGGCGGCTTGAAGGGCCTCATCATCTACCACGAGGGCAACAGCCGTTACTTCGCCATCGAGCGGCAGTGTACGTTTCAGCCCGACGACCCCTGCTCGACGGTGGGCGTCGACGGCTCCGGGCTCTTCATGGTCGACACCTGTTGCGGCTCGCAGTTCGCCTTTCCCGACGGGCGCGTGCTGGCACCGCCTGCCACCTTTCCGCTGCGCAACTACGTCGTGCAACAAAGCGGCAACACACTCCGTGTCCTGAACTGACACCATAACTTTCTACCCCCCCCGCCGTTGTCGTCATGTTCTGCCTCCACAGGGTAATATGCAAATAATAGAGAGCTAATCGCCTTCCAAGACACGTTACGAGGGCTTTGAATCGCCGTTTTTTGCATTTTTTTTAGGCCTGTGCTTCTATTATCTCGACGAAGCGGACAACTCTCTCAATCGTATTCCGTAAGCCCACTCAGATGGAATTGTTTGTAACGACAGAAGCCCAGCACAGCGTCATTGAAGTCATAGGAGACCTCGACGCCAGTTCTTCAATTATGCTCGACCAAGCCATTGAAAAAGTGGTTTCCGACGGTGCGAAAAGCATCTTGATCGATTGTCGGGCACTTACCTACATTTCTTCCGCCGGTTTAGGTGTGTTCATGTCTTACCTGAAAGATTTCGAAGAGCGGGGCATTAACCTCGTTTTGTTCGGAGTGCAAGATAAAGTGAGAGGCGTGTTCGAGATTCTCGGTCTCGACGAGTTGATCCACATCACTCAAACCAAGGAAGAAGCTAAACTATTGACCGATGCTTCAACGCCATGAGTTCGACTATTGTCTCGATAATCTCCAGAAGATTCGCTCTTTTGTGAACAGCTCTCTGCTCGAAACTCCTCTCGAAGAGAGCGAACGCCATATGGTGGTAGTGGCTGTCGACGAGATTTGCGCCAACCTGGTGATTCACTCGATGGTAGATGACCCAAAGTGCCACTTCGAGGTCGGTGTAGAAATGGATAGTGACAATCAAGAGATCGTCGTAGAGGTGCGTGACGAGGGCAATGCGTTTGACCCCACTATCCACGTGAGCCGCACTACTGATGAGATCCGCCTACAGCGCCGCAAGGGTGGCTTGGGCCTGTCTATGGTGCAGCGCATCATGGACCGTGTCGAGTATTGCAAAGACGCCAACTACAACATCTGCCGGATGTATAAGGTGCTGGCCCTCCCTGACCGGGTTGCCGTCTAATCCGCCTCGCGTCGTTCTGAGCTAAATATTGGTTACTTTCGTGGCTCTGTACACCAAGCTATCGGCTACGAAAACCCCTATGAAATACGTCTTGACGGCGCTGCTGATTACGGCGGCGATGGCAGGTTGCAAAACGAACGATTCCGGTAAAGCACGCAACGAGCCCACCCTTATTACCCTAGGTACGGTCCAAGTACCCACCCGCGAATTTCTCTACGTCTACCAAAAGAACAATGTCGGTACCGACGCCGACATGGTAGACATCTACTCCGAAGAGAACCTGCGGGAATACCTAGACCTCTACGTCAACTTTAAGCTTAAGGTCCTCGACGCCGAGCGGCGCGGCCTTGACACGACGGCCGCCTTCCGGCAGGAGTTGGCGGGCTATCGCGACCAACTGGCGCAGCCCTACCTGACCGAGAAGAGTGTAACCGAGCAGTTGGTGCAAGAGGCCTACCAACGCTTGGCGCAGGAGGTGAACGCTTCGCACATCCTCATTAAGGTCGGGCCGGACGCCGACCCTGCCGACACGCTGGCCGCTTACCAGAAGATTCAGAACCTCCGCCAGCAAGCGCTGGGCGGCCGTGATTTCGCCACGCTGGCCAAGCAGCACTCTGAAGACCCCTCGGTGGCCCGGAACAGCGGTAACCTGGGCTGGTTTACGGCGCTACAGATGGTCTATCCGTTCGAAAACGCCGCTTATCTTACGCCCGTCGGCGACATCTCGCAGCCCCTGCGCACGCGGTTCGGCTACCACATCTTGGAGGTGCACGAGCGCCGCCCCTCACAGGGCAAAGTGAAAGTAGCACACCTGATGGTCCGTGCCAACCCCGGTATGCCCGCCGAAGACTCGCTGGCCGCCAAGCGCAAGATCGATGAACTCTACCGGCGCCTGGAGGCAGGCGAGCCGTGGGAGCCGTTGGTGCAACAGTTCTCGGAAGATCAGTCATCCAGCAGTCGCGGCGGCGTGCTTCCTGCCTTCGGCACCGGCAACATGATTCCGTCGTTCGAAGAGGCCGCCTTTGCGCTCAACGCACCGGGCGACCTGTCGAATCCCACCCAAACGCCTTACGGCTGGCACATCATCCGCCTGGAAGAGAAGTATCCGCTCGAACCGTTCGAACAGATGGAGCCGGGCATCCGTGCCAAGGTTAACAAGGATTCGCGCTCAGAGCTGAACCAGACCGCCCTGATCAACCGCCTGAAGCGAGAGAACAGGTTCGACGAGGACGAGAACAACCTGGCGGCAGCGCTGACGGCGGTCGACACGACTCTGTTGAAGGGCACTTGGGCGTACGCCCGCTCCGACGACAAGCTCGACGACGTGCTCTTTACGGCCGGCGACACCACCCTGACGCGCCGCAACTTCTACGATTACTTGGAGGAGAAGCAACAGCCGCGCGACAACCAGTCTGCCGACTTCGTGGCGCGGCGTGTCTACGACGAGTTTGTGAACGAAACCCTGATCGCTTACGAGAAAGGCCACCTCGCCGAGAAGTATGAGGACTACCGCATGTTGGTACAGGAGTACCGCGACGGCATCCTGCTATTTCAGTTGATGGACGAAGAAGTCTGGTCGAAGGCGTTGGAAGACAGCACCGGCTTGAGCAACTACTTCGAGCGTAACCGAGAAGCGTACCGCTGGGAGGAGCGCGCCGCCGCTACGATCTACAACACCGCGAGCGCCGCCACCCGCGACGAGGTGAAGGAGAAGCTAGCGGGCAAGATTTTCCCCGTGAACAAGCCCAACTTCCCCGCCCTCGAATTTCCCCGGAAACAGATTACGCTGTCCGACCCCGTGGAGCAGCAACTTAACGTGATGGCGAACCAGATTAAGAAAGACACGACGCTTTACGTCGACGTGATCGGTCACCGCGAGCGTGGTGAACGGGCGAGCACGTCGCGCGAACGGGCGGCGGCAGTAAAGGACTATTTGGTGGAACAAGGCGTGCGGCCCCTTCGCCTCATTGCCAAAGATTTCGGCATCCGCCCGCCCGTCAATATGCCCGAGACCGACCACAACCGGGGTGTCTCGTTCCAGGTGTACGGCTCCTCAAACCGCGCCTTGGAGCGCGTAATGAACGCCCAGCGGTCGCTGACCCTGCAAGTGACCGAGGGGCTGTTCGAGCGTGGTGAACAACCCATACTCGACGAAGTGCCGTGGCGGCCGGACACCTACGAGGTCACACGCGATGACCGCTACTATCTGATCAAGATCGACCGGGTGGAAACACCGCGCACCAAGACGCTCGACGAGGCCCGTGGGCTGGCCATCTCCAAATATCAGTCTTACCTTGAAGAGCAGTGGATCGAGCAACTCCGCGCCGAGATTCCGGTCGTGATCAACGAGACGGAGGTCCAGAAGCTTATCCGTGAGTAACGAAGCTCCCGACTTGCTTCGGGCAGGTGGTGAAATACCGCGCGCCGAGCGGCGTTAGCGCTACGACCGGCCTGGATACAAGGCTAATGTCGAACCCAGCGCAACCCGGCGCAGTTGGTTTCGTGAACGCCCCCCGAAGGCACCGCTGGTTCGTGCCTCCACACCTTACTGTTCTTATGATGAAGCTTCCTCTTCCGACCGCTCTCCGCCACCTCGTTTGGCTGTGTTTGTTGGCCTTGCCCCTGGCCGCACAACAGGCGATGACAGTCGATAAGATCGTTGCTAAGGTCGATAACTACGTCGTGCTGCGCTCGGACCTTGAGTTTACTTATCAGCAGGTGCTCTCAAACGGCGAGCGTGACCGGGGCAACTTGAAGTGCCAACTGCTTGAAAACTTGATCATCAACAAGATGTTGCTGGCAAAGGCCGACATTGACTCGGTGGTCGTCGAAGAGATGATGATCGACGGCGAGCTGGAAGGGCGGATGCAGATGATGCTGCAACAGATCGGCTCGCGCGAACGCGCCGAGGAGTTGTACGGCAAGACCATCGACCAACTTAAGGAAGAGCTGCGCAAGCCCGTTCGTGAACAGATGACCATCAAGCGGATGCAGCAGACCATTACGGCCGATGTCAAGGTGACGCCCTCGGAGGTGCGCAAGTTCTTTAACAATATTCCCCGCGACAGCCTGCCCTTCTTCTCGACCGAGGTGGAGGTAGGACAGATCGTAAAGTTGCCGAAGGTAAGCCGCGCGCAGAAGCAGGCTGTACGCGAAAAGCTGCTGGCCCTCCGTAAGCGCATCCAGGCCGGTGAAGACTTTGCCGCACTCGCCGAGCAGTATTCGCAGGACCCCGGCTCGGCTAAAAACGGCGGCGACCTCGGCTTCTGGGGGCGCGGGGCCATGGTGCCCGAGTTCGAGGGAGCCGCACTCAACCTGAAGGTGGGTCAGATGTCGAACCCGGTGGAGTCGGCATTCGGCTTTCACCTGATCCGCCTAGAAGAGCGTAAAGGCACCGAATATCGCGCCCGGCACATCCTGATGAAGCCCGAGTCGGCGGCGTCGGACATGGACGCGGCCCGCGACTCGCTGAGCGCCATCCGCGATCGCATCCTGAATGACAGTTTGCCCTTTTCCAAGGCCGCTAAGGAGTACTCGGACGACGAAGAGACCAAAAACAGCGGTGGCTTCTTCGTGGACATGGCGACGAACACCTCGCGCGTGCCGACCGAGCAACTCGACCCTGTGATCTTCTTCTCGATCGACACGATGGAGGTGGGGCAGACTTCGATGCCCACGGAGTTCCGTACCGAAGGCGGCGAGGACGCCCTACGCATCGTCTACTACAAGAACCGCATCGCACCGCACCAAGCCAACCTGCGCGAAGACTACCAGAAGATCTACCAGGCGGCGCTGAACGAGAAGAAGCAGCGCGTGTTGGGCGACTGGTTCGAGAATACCCGCGACGAGGTGTACATCAGCATCGACCCGATGTACGACGAGTGCGGCATCCATAAAAACACTTTCTAGTTAATGCAGCAATATCCTACCGACGTGGAGGCCGCCGACGCCTTCAAGGAGTCGTACGACCGCCTGCGTCAGGAGATCGGCAAGGTGATCATCGGTCAGGAAGAGGTTGTTCGCCTCGTGCTGACGGCCATCTTTTGCCAGGGACACTGTTTGTTGGTCGGCGTACCGGGGCTGGCCAAGACGCTGCTGATCCAGACCATCGCCTCGGTACTTGAGCTCAAATTCAACCGCATTCAGTTTACGCCCGACCTGATGCCGTCGGACATCATCGGCTCCGAGACGCTCGACCAAGACCGCAACCTGCGTTTCCTGAAGGGGCCGGTCTTCGCCAACATCGTGCTCGCCGACGAGATCAACCGCACCCCGCCTAAGACCCAAGCGGCGCTGCTTGAGTCGATGCAGGAGTACGCCGTCACGGTGGCGGGACATCGTTACGACCTGGAGCGCCCCTTCTTCGTGCTGGCTACCCAAAACCCCATCGAGCAGGAGGGCACCTACCCCCTACCGGAGGCGCAGCTCGACCGGTTCATGTTCAACATCCTGCTTACTTACCCCACCTTCGCCTCTGAAGTGCAGGTGGTGAAGAACACGACGCAGGCGAAGAAGCAAGTGGCCGGACACATCCTTTCGGCCCCGGAGATCCGGCAGTTTCAAGAATTGGTACGCAAAGTTCCGGTCGCCGACAACGTGGTCGAGTACGCCGTGCGGCTCGTGCACAAGACGCGCCCGCAGGGCGAAGGAGCTTCGACCGAAGCACGGCAGTACCTGGAGTGGGGAGCCGGGCCGCGGGCGTCGCAGTTTCTGGTGTTGGGGGCCAAGTGCAACGCCCTGTTAAACGGAAAGTACTCGCCTGACATCGAGGACGTACAGGCCGTGGCGGTACCGATTCTGCGTCACCGCTTGGTGCGCAACTTCAAAGCCGAAGCCGAAGGTATGAGCATCGACGCGCTCGTACAGCGGATGCTGTAAATTAGCCTATGGCCTCGCCATTGGACCCCGTCTCTCCGGATGCTCTCTGGAAGGGTATCATCGAAGATCTGGCGGACGAGTTCCTACACTTTTTCTTTCCGGCGTACGTCGATCAGATCGACTTCGCGCGTGGCTTCTCTTTTCTCGATCAAGAGCTACAGCAACTCTACCCCTCAGAACAGACCGGCGACCGGCGGGCTGATAAGCTCATCAAAGCTTACCGGAAGAATGGTGACGACACTTGGTTTCTGATACACGTCGAAGTGCAGGGCTACGCGGACCCCGGCTTCGCCGCGCGACTTTACCAGATGTGCTATCGGCTGCATGATCGTTACGGCCGCCTCCCCGCCGTACAAGTGCTCTACACCGACGACCGCCGGGCGTATCACTTCGATCATTATGAGGCTAATACTTTTGGTACCCGGCTGCGCTTCGACTTCGCCGGCTATGCTCTGCTTGATCATCCGCCCGAAGCGCTCTCGAAGTCCAACAACTTGTTTGCGCTGGTGTTGATGGCCGCCCACGCCCGGGTGCATCGCACCCCACCTGACGACGCGACGCTACTACGGCAGAAGACTGCCCTGATGCGCCGGTTACTGAGTTCAAGCTACAGCCCTAACAAAGTGCGCCGTGCGATGAACTTCCTCCTTTTCTACCGTCGTTTTAAGACCTCGGACTATGATGCGCTCTTCCAAGCGCAATTATTGCAAGCCACCGTAACCCGCAAACCCATGGGCATCGAAGAAGAAATACTACAAGAATTTAAGCGCATCGGCCTGGAAAGAGGTCACGCCGAAGGCATGCAGCAGGGCATGCAGCAGGGCATGCAGCAGGGCATGCAGCAGGCACTAGTACGTATCGTCGTTAATGGATATCAGGCGGGGCTGGACATAGCCTTCTTGGCGAGCTTGACGGGCTTGCCCACCGAACGCGTACAGCAGATCATCGAACGGTTGGAAGACGGGGAGGCAACATAAAAAGCTACCGTACTATTTCGGGTACGGGCTGAGGTACCGAGGGCTTGCGCACCCCCAAGCTGAGGAAGAAGAGACCGAGAAAGGTCAGCGCGCCGTTGACGAGCAACAGCTCAAAGCCGAACTGGTAACCTCTAAACCACGCCTCTGAGTTGAAATTCACGAAGTAGGTCAGTACCGGAGCCATCAGACACACCGGTAGCACCCAGCGGTCGCGCAACGGACGGCTGGTAAACAGTCCGAAGCTGAAGAGCCCCAGCAGAGGACCGTACGTATACCCAGCCGCCTCGAACACCTTCTTCACCACGCTCTCGTTGTTGAGGGCGTAGAACAGCATAATGACTCCGAATAAGATGGCTGAGAAGCCGATGTGTACAAACCGCCGCAACCGGTTCTGCTCGGCGGGCGGGCGCGTTTCGATGTTCAGGAAATCAACGCTGAAAGAAGTTGTCAGCGCCGTCAGAGCCGAGTCGGCGCTGGAGTAGGCCGCCGCGATTATACCCAGCACGAACAGCATGCCCGCCGCCACGTGAAAGTGGTTCAATGCCAGCAAAGGATAGAGATCGTCGGCGCGGGCCGGTAGGGGAATGCCCTTGGCGGCGGCGTAGAGGTAAAGGGCCGCCCCGAGCGTAAGGAACATGAAGTTGACCGGCACCAGCGCCAGCGAGAACCAGAACATGTTCTTTTGTGCGTCGCGCAGCGAGCGGCACGTCAGATTCTTCTGCATCATGTCCTGATCCAACCCGGTCATCACGATGGCGATGAACGCCCCGGCTACGAACTGCTTCCAGAAGAAAGTACCGGGCTTCGAATCCCAGAAGAACACCTGAGTGTAATCGCTGGCGGCGAGTTCGCGCACGAAGCCCCCCCACCCCACCGGCAGTTCGTCGACCACAAGGTAGAGCGACACGCCCACCGCCAACAACATGCAGGCGGTTTGCAAGGTATCGGTCCAGATGACCGTGGCGATGCCGCCGCGATGGGTATACAGCCAGATCAACACGAGCGTGATGAGCACCGTCGTCCAGAACGGAACCCCCCAGGCGTCGAACATGGCGAGCTGCATCACGTTTGCGACCAGAAAGAGCCGGAAGGCGGCCCCGATCACGCGCGAAAGCAGAAAAAAGGCGGAGCCGGTTTTGTAGGAGGTCGGCCCGAAACGCTGCGCCAGGTAAGTGTAGATAGTCGTCAGGTTCAGACGATAGTAGAGCGGTAGCAGCACCGTGGCGATCACGAGATAGCCCACCAGGTAACCCAGCACCATCTGGAAATAGCTGAACTGCGTATCGCCGACCCACCCCGGCACCGAGATGAACGTGACGCCGGACAGCGAGGCTCCGATCATGCCGAAGGCGACTACGTACCACGGTGAACTCCGGTCGGCGCGAAAAAAAGTGGCCGAGTCACCCGCTTTCGAGGTGAAGCGCGCAACTATCAGTAGCCCAACAAAGTACAAGACAATGAGCGCCAGGACCAACCAGGAGTTCATAAATAGACCACCAAGCGTGAGGAAAAAATAGGATTTTTTCTTACTTTTACACCAGACATGACAACGTAAGAAATATGAGCCCTTTCAAGCAATTTGATACCGACGTATTGGAAGTGACGCAAGAGGTCACCGAACGAGAAAAAGTATGGGATTTAGTGGTGTTCAACGATGATACCAACACATTCGACCACGTCATCAATACCCTCGTCAAGATCTGCAACCACTCGCCCGAACAGGCCGAGCAGTGCACCCTCTTGATACACTACAAAGGCAAATGTACCGTAAAGCACGGAACGTTCGAAGACCTGGTCCCAATGCGTCAGGGCATTTGTGACCGCGGCATCAGCGCTGAAATCCTCTAATTCTACGATAGATTTTTCAGCAAAGCCACGGACGTCAGGTGACGTTCGTGGCTTTGCTTTTGTTGTACTTTCGCCGTATCGGCCCGTGAGCGTTTTACTACTGCCGATGCCCATCACCCCGTATGAATTTCTCTTCTAAGCTGATTGAACGTGCCGTCGACGAGGTGGCCAAACTACCCGGCATCGGCCGCAAGACGGCGCTTCGTCTGGTGCTGCACCTGCTCAAGGCCGAAGAAGGCGCAACGACGGATCTGACTAACGCCCTGGTCCGCCTGCGGCGCGACATCGCCTTTTGTAAGCACTGTCACAACGTGGCCGACCAAGAGGTGTGTGACATCTGCGCCAACCCCCGGCGCGACGACTCGCTGATCTGCGTGGTGCAGGATATGCGCGACGTGATGGCTATCGAGAACACCGCTCAGTACTATGGCCTCTACCACGTGCTCGGCGGGCTGATATCGCCGATGGAGGGCGTAGGGCCGAACGAACTGCACATCGGCTCCTTGATGCGCCGCGCCACCCAAGAGCCGGTACGTGAGGTGATCCTGGCCCTCAGCCCCACGATGGAGGGTGACACTACCGCCTTTTACCTGACCAAAAAGTTGCGCGAGGCGCGCGACGGACGGCCGCTCGGCATCTCGACGCTGGCCCGTGGGGTGCCCATCGGTGGTAACCTGGAGTACGCCGACGAGATCACGCTGGGCCGCAGCATTCTGACCCGCACGGCGGCCGGGGAGTAAGGTCTCGCCCGGCCGAACAAAGGCCGAAGTGTTGGTACTTTCGTAGGCAGACATCCCATGAAGCTCTCCATTGTCATCGTCAATTACAACGTCAGCTACTTTCTGGAGCAGACGCTGCTTTCGGTGCGACGTGCCGTACGCGACCTCGACGCCGAGGTGTTCGTGGTCGACAACAACTCGGTCGACGGCTCGGTGACGATGGTGCGGAAGCGTTTTCCCGAGGTGCACCTCATCGCCAATCAGGAGAACGTAGGGTTCGCCCGTGCGAACAATCAGGCCATTCGCCGGGCCGGTGGCGAGCACGTGCTGCTGCTCAATCCCGACACGGTGCTGGAAGAGGACACGCTCACAAAGTGCTGTGCTTTTATGGACACTCACCCCGACGCGGGTGGCCTGGGCGTACGGATGGTCGACGGCACGGGGCGTTTCCTGCCCGAATCAAAGCGGGGGCTGCCTACCCCCGAAGTGGCCTTCTACAAGGTGTTCGGTCTGGCGGCGCTCTTCCCCCGCTCGCGGCGGTTCGGGCGCTACCACCTAGGCTTTTTATCCGAAGAAGAGACGCACACGGTCGACGTCCTCTCCGGGGCCTTTATGATGCTACGTGCCGAGGCGCTGGAACAAGTGGGCCTGCTGGACGAAGACTACTTTATGTACGGCGAGGACATTGATCTCTCGTACCGTATCACGCGGGGCGGCTACCGCAATTATTACTTTCCCGAGGCGCGCATCATTCATTACAAGGGGGAGAGCACGAAACGCACGAGCCTCAATTACGTTTTCGTCTTTTACCGGGCGATGCTGATTTTCGCCCGCAAACACTTCTCACCGCGTTACGCGGCGGTGTATTCGCTCCTGATTCACGCGGCCATTTACTTGCGCGCGGGCATGGCCGTAGGGCACCGGTTGGCGAAGAGAGCGCTGCTGCCGCTGCTGGACACCGGGACAATCTTCGTGGGCATGTACTTCCTGAAGAGCTATTGGGAAGACAACCACAAGCACGTGCCGATGCCTTACCCGACGGAGTACATGCTGCTGGCGGTGCCCGCCTATATTCTGGTGTGGCTGCTGTCGGCTTACTTCTCAGGGGTCTATGACCGCCCCTACCGAGTGAGCAGCATCTTGCGCGGCTCGGCGGTCGGAACGGTGCTGATTTCTGCCGTATCGAATTTCTTCGACGCGTTTCGCTTCTCAAAGGCGCTTATCGTGCTGGGAGGAGCTTGGACCGTGGCCGCACTGCTGCTGACGCGACTGGCGCTGCAGTGGGTTCGGTGGGGAAAGCCCACGCTGGGCGATCCGGCCACGCGCCGCACGGTGGTGGTCGGCAACGCTGAAGAGGGTCAACGCGTGTGGCGGCTGCTACAGACAGCCAACCCCCAAGCCGAAGTGCTCGGCTACGTAACGCCCAACGGTACCCCACCCGCCGGCAGCGACCCCGCAAAACTCGGCGAAGTGCGTCAGCTCCCCGAAATTTTGGAGATCTACAAAGTGGCGGAGGTGATTTTTTGCTCGAAAGACCTGCCCGTGCAGGAGATCATCGGGTGGATGACGACCCTACAGGTGCACGCGGGGCAAGCGTCCGACCGGCGGGTGCCTACCTACCGCATAGTGCCCGAAGACAGCAACTATGTGATCGGTAGCAGTTCGAAGGCCAGCCAAGGCGATCTCTACACGGTCGGTGTGTCGCTGAACATCGCTCAGCCCACGGGCCGCCGCAATAAGCGACTGTTCGACCTCTGTTCGGCGCTGCTGCTGCTGATTCTCGCCCCGGTGATGGCGTGGGGCACGCGGCAACCGGATGGATTCATCAGGAACGTCTTGCTCGTGTTGGTGGGGCGGCGTTCGTGGGTCGGCTTTGCGCGCCCTGATCAATTGAACCTGCCGCACGTACGTCCGGGCGTACTCTCGACCGCCGAAGCGATGGGTGTTCAGCACGACGAAGCGACGCTGCGCCGTCTGGACTACCTCTACGCGAAGGATTACCATCCGGGCCTTGACCTGGAAATTATGCTGAAATCGTTCCGACAACTTGGGGGCAGCCAACCGGGTGAACCGCCTCAACTGGTATAGACACCCGAGACGAGGCAGGATGTGCATCGTCGCACTCCCTACATTCGCACAAGCGAATACTCGGTTGCAAGACAAACCACTGGCAGAGGAAACGCCAATGTCTGGCCGATAAAGAGTACGAAGCGGCGGCAGTAGAAATAAGCCGTAGGAACCCAAAAAAAAGGGCACAAAAAAAGAGCAGCCAGACCCACCACAATCTGACTGCCCAAACAACCTACTTATACACCAAATCAACCTTTCGATTGATTGGGAGCGCCTTTTTCCGTAACGCTCATTGCAAAGATAGACCAAGCCGCTGATTCAATAAAGAATTTTCAAGCAAATCGGTCATTTTTTGAATATTTTTGATCATCAAGTATCTGGTTGCAAATCGACTAAAGCGACGTGAATTTCTAAGTCCAGTCGTTACAATCATTCCAACACAAATAACCTTTCAACCGCATAAGCAACTGAGCGTAAAACAAAAAAAACAGCCGGACCCCACCACAAGTCCGACTGTCCAAACAACCTACTTATACACCAAACTTGGCTGTAAGGGAAGGATTCGAACCTCCACGGAGCGGTTAGCATTAACAAGTCAGTCGGTTGAAGCCCCTGACCCACCAATATTTATCCCGAACTCTCCACCCCCGAGACCGGAGGGCATGTCTGCCAATTTCATCACCTTACAGTAGCAACGCGAACTTCCTTCGCCCTGATATGACACAAAGGTATCGCCAAGCTTCTCTTTGTTGCAAACGTCGTAACGATTTAAATGCATTTTTATGCAAATCGCACCTTATCAAGCATATGTTTGCGTTTTTATTAAAACAACTCTCTCCTCATGGCCGCTAATTCAGAGATTGACAACGTCGATCTGAAGATACTTAAGATTCTGACCGACAACGCCAATATCCCTTACACAGAGGTTGCCAAGCGGGTGTTCGTTTCGGGGGGCACGGTGCACGTGCGGATGCGGAAGATGCAGGACTCCGGCATCGTGACCGGCTCGCAATTGAAGATCGACCACACGCGGCTCGGCTACGATGTCAGCGCTTTCCTGGGCATTCACCTAGAGAAAAGTTCGATGTACGCTGAGGTGGCCGAACGGCTGCGCGAAATCCCCGAGATCGTCAGCATGCACTATACAACCGGCCTTTATTCGCTCTTTGCCAAGCTGGTGTGCCGCGACACGAAGCACCTGCGCAACGTGCTGCACGACAGCATTCAGCGCGTGCCCGGCATCCAAAGGACGGAGACGTTCATCTCGCTCGAAGAGACCCTAGAGCGGCCGGTACGGCTGGACCTCGAACTTTGATAACCGTACGGCCGCGCGTGCGTTGCTAACAAACGGCTTTTCGGCAAACATTCGTTGCGGGAAGCGTGTTATCTTCACGCCTTGTTAGAACATTTCTAAATAACACCATGAGCGACGAAACCGCCCTCCTCGAAGAGTTGACGCAGTCGGAATATAAATACGGCTTCGTCTCAAATTTCGAGACCGACGACGCACCGAAGGGTCTCAGCGAAGACATTGTTCGTTTTATCTCGGCCAAAAAGAACGAACCCGAGTGGATGCTCGAGTGGCGGCTACAGGCCTACGCTCAGTGGTTGGAGATGCGGGAGCCGCGCTGGCACAACGTTGACTATCCCGAGATCAACTATCAAGACATTATATATTACTCGGCCCCGAAGCAGAAGGCTAAGCTGAACAGCCTCGACGAGGTGGACCCCGAGCTACGTGAGACATTCGAGAAGCTGGGTATCTCGCTCGACGAGCAGAAGCGCCTCACGGGCGTGGCCGTCGACGCGGTGATCGACAGCGTCTCGGTGGCGACCACTTTTAAGAAGACACTCGGCGAGCTGGGCATCATCTTCTGCTCGATGAGCGAGGCTGTCCAAGAGCATCCCGAACTGGTGCGGAAGTACCTCGGCACGGTGGTGCCGCCGCGCGACAATTACTTTTCTGCCCTCAACTCGGCGGTGTTCAGCGACGGCTCGTTCTGTTACATCCCGAAGGGCGTCCGCTGCCCGATGGAGCTTTCGACCTACTTCCGCATCAACGCCGCCAACACGGGGCAGTTCGAGCGGACGCTGATCGTGGCCGACGACCAGAGTTACGTCTCTTATTTGGAAGGCTGTACCGCGCCGATGCGCGACGAAAACCAATTGCACGCCGCCGTGGTCGAGATCGTGGCGATGGACCAGGCCGAAGTAAAATATTCGACCGTCCAGAACTGGTACCCCGGCGATAAGAACGGCAAGGGCGGCATTTACAACTTCGTGACGAAGCGCGGCATCTGCGCCGGCTACCGCTCGAAGATCTCCTGGACGCAGGTAGAGACCGGATCGGCCGTGACGTGGAAGTATCCTAGCTGCATCCTAAAAGGCGACGAGTCGGTGGGTGAGTTCTACTCGGTGGCGGTGACCAACCACCACCAGCAGGCCGACACCGGCACGAAGATGGTCCACCTGGGCCGTAACACGAAGAGCCGCATCGTCTCGAAGGGCGTGTCGGCGGGCGTCAGCCAGAACTCGTACCGGGGGCTGGTGCAAGTGCACGCCCGCGCCGAGAACGCCCGCAACTTCTCGCAGTGCGACTCGCTGCTGATGGGCGACCGCTGCGGCGCGCACACATTTCCCTACATAGAGGTGAAGAACACCAGTTCGACCGTCGAGCACGAGGCGACCACCTCGAAGATCGGCGAAGACCAACTGTTCTACTGCAACCAGCGGGGCATCTCGACCGAAGACGCCGTGGCGCTGATCGTGAACGGCTACGCCAAAGAGGTGCTCAACCAGTTGCCGATGGAGTTCGCCGTCGAGGCGCAGAAGCTGCTCGCCATCAGCCTGGAGGGCAGCGTGGGCTAACCCAACCGACCGCACTTACGATGATCATTGAAGACTTCGTGCGGGCCGCGCGGAGTCTTCTCTTTACCTCGACGGCGTGCCGTCATCTTCCACCCGCAACGGTACTCGCCATGCAATCTTTTCCTAAGAAGGAGCGAGTTTACTACCCAGATCCCGACGGGCAACCGATGGCCGATAACACGTTGCAGTTTCAGAGGATCGTCATGCTAAAAACCAACCTCGAATGGACCTTCCGCGACGATCCGAACGTATTCGTGGCCGGCCATCTGCTCTGGTATGTCGTCGAGGGGTAGCCCAAGGTGCGGGCCGCTCCCGAAGTACTGGTGGCTTTAAGCCGCCCAAGGGGCTACCGGGGCTCGTACCGGCAGTGGAAAGAGGGCGGCCTGCCGCCCCGGGTGGTCATCGAAGTAAGTTAGGTTGCGTGAAGAGATATTTGCGTTGCGTGAGCAGCTTCTAGTCAACCCGCGTCAAGGAATTCCTCTTGGTAGCCATGCTGATAAAATCAGGGTGGCGGTAAGAGCGGAGGACTCCGCGCGATAACGTGCCTAGAAGTAGCTGCCGTACTGGACCGGAATGATCGACTTTTCCTGCTCACCATCTACGATAAGTTAGAAATCGCTTCCGTACATAAAACCGATCTGGAACGCCTGATCCGGCAGATAAATCAATAATTCAACTGAACGAGCAAATAGACACCCCATGCTGACCATCAAAAACCTCCACGCCCGCATTGAGGAGAAACCCATTCTCCAGGGCATCAACCTGCAAGTGAACGCCGGCGAAGTGCACGCCATCATGGGGCCGAACGGCTCGGGCAAGAGCACGCTGGCGGCTGTGCTGGCGGGCCGTGAAGACTATGAAGTCACCGAAGGCGAAGTCCACTTCCAGGGGCAAGACCTGCTCGACATGGCTCCGGAAGAGCGCGCCCGTGAGGGGGTGTTCCTGGCGTTCCAGTACCCGGTCGAGATTCCGGGCGTGAGCACGACCAACTTCCTCCGCACGGCCGTCAACGAAGTTCGCAAGCACCGGGGGCAGGAGCCGCTCGACGCCGTGGCGTTTCTGAAGCGCATGAAGGAGAAGACCGCCCTGGTCGAGATCGACAAGTCGCTGCTGAGCCGCTCGCTGAACGAGGGCTTCTCGGGGGGTGAGAAGAAGCGCAACGAGGTGTTCCAGATGGCGATGCTCGAACCGACGCTTGCCGTGCTCGACGAGACCGACTCGGGGCTGGACATCGACGCGCTGCGCATCGTGGCCAACGGCGTCAACCAGCTCAAGAGCGCCGACAACGCTACCATCGTGGTGACGCACTACCAGCGTCTGCTCGACTACATCGTGCCCGACTTCGTGCACGTGCTCTACCAGGGGCGTATCGTCAAGTCTGGCACAAAAGAGCTGGCCCTCGAATTGGAAGAGAAAGGATACGACTGGATCAAGGAAGAAGTGAGCGCCTAATGAACCCGACCACCGACACCCAAGACCTCAAGGCCGCCCTGCTGGACGACTACGACCGCCGGGCCGGCGCACAAGCCCCCACCGCCCTCGACGACCGCCGCCGCGCGGCCCTCGACCGGTTCCGCACGCTGCCCTTCCCCACCCTGAAAGACGAGGAGTGGAAGTACACCTCGCTGGGGCAGGTGCTCAAGACCGCCTACGACCTGCAACAGGGACGCGCCGAGAGCGCCCTCGCCAGGCGTGACCTCGCCGGGCAGTTCGACGACCCCGACGCCGACGTGCTGCTGTTCGTGAACGGCCACTTCGAACCGCGCCTGTCGCGCATCCACTCGCCGGGGCACGAGCTGACCATCTTGAACCTACCCGAGGCCATCGAGAAGAACGAACCGGCGGTGATGGAGCACTTCGGTAAGATCGCCGACGACGAGGCCGAGGTGTTCGCCGCGCTCAACACCGCCTTTGCCACCGGCGGGGCCTTCTTGCACGTGCGCGCGGGGCAAGCGCCCCAGCGGCCGGTGGTGCTGCACTTCGTGGCCGACGCCCGGCGGGCGCACCTTCTCGCGCAGGTGCGCAACCTGATCGTGGTGGAGCGCGGGGCGAGCCTGCGCGTGGTGGAGAACTTCACCTCGCTGGGCGAGCAGACCAGCTTCACTAACGCCGTGACGGAGGTTTACGTGGCCGAGAACGCCCGCTGCGACTATTACAAGCTACAGCAAGACGCGCCGACGGCCCACCACGTGGGCACCACCCACGTGCAACAGCGGCGCGACAGCCATTTCGACGGCATGACGGTGACCACGCGGGGCGGCGTGATTCGCAACAACCTGAACCTGACGCTCGACGGGGAGAACTGCGAAGGGCACATGTACGGGCTCTACCTGCTGAATGGCCGCACCCACTGCGACAACCACACGTACGTGGACCACAAACTGCCCAACAGCTACAGCAACGAGCTCTACAAAGGCGTGCTCGACGACCGCGCCACGGGTGTGTTCAACGGCAAAATCTTCGTGCGCCAGGACGCGCAGAAGACCAACGCCTTCCAATCGAACCGCAATTTGCTGCTCTCCGACCGGGCGACGATCAACACCAAGCCGCAACTGGAAATCTGGGCCGACGACGTGAAGTGCTCGCACGGAGCCACGACGGGCCAACTCGACGAAGAGGCGCTGTTCTACCTCCGCACGCGGGGCCTCGACGCCGTGCAGGCCCGCGCCCTGCTGCTGCGCGCCTTCGCCGCCGACGTGCTCGACAAAGCCACTTACGAACCGTTACGCGACTACTTACACGGCTGGCTCGACGAGCGGCTGAACACGGTTTGAACTCCGGAATTATGAAAGACCGCTTCGTTGAACGTTACGTCAATCCCTTCACCGACTATGGCTTCAAACGCCTTTTTGGGGAGGAGCCGAGTAAAGAGTTGCTGCGCGACTTCTTGAACGAGCTGCTGCGCGAAGAGCAGGGCGAGATCGTATCGCTGACGTACCTGAAGAGCGAAGGTCTCGGCGCGACGGAGCTGGACCGGAAAGCGGTGTTCGATATCTACTGCGAGAACGAGCGCGGCGAAAAGTTCATCGTCGAGCTACAGAAGACGAAGCAGAACTTCTTCAAGGACCGGACGGTCTACTACGCCACCTTCCCGATCCGCGAGCAGGCCATTCGGGGTAGCTTGTGGAACTTTGAGTTGCAGGCCGTCTACACCGTGGCCATCCTCGACTTCGTGTTTGACCATGACCGCGACGAGCCGGAGAAGTACCGCTACGACGTCAAGCTGTGCGATATAGAAACGTGTGAAGTCTTCTACGACAAACTCACGTTTATCTACCTAGAGATGCCGAAGTTCACAAAGAAGCTTCACGAGTTGGAGACGCGCTTCGACAAGTGGCTTTACGTGCTGCGCAACCTCCATCTGCTGGACCGGATTCCCGATGCGCTACGTGAACGCATCTTCGAGAAGCTATTCGAGACGGCCGAGATCGCCAAGTTTAATCGCGAGCAACTCTCTTCGTACGAGGATAGCCTGAAAGTCTACCGTGATATGCAAAACACCCTCGATACCGCCCGGCAGGAGGCCGCTGAGCAAGGGCGTGTTGAAGGCTACAATAAGGGCATAAACGAGGGCATTGAAAAAGGCATTGAAAAAGGCATTGAGAAAGGCATTGAAAAGGGCATTGAAAAGGGCATTGAAAAGGGCATTGAACAAAGCATCGTAAACCTGATCCGCAATACCCCTATGACCGACGAGCAGATCGCCGCCAGCCTCGGGGTGGACCTGGAGCGGGTACGATTACTGCGCGCGCAGATCAATGCTGCCTAACCGAAAAACATCATGACGACTACCGAAACGACCACGCACTTCGACGTTGAACGTATCCGCGCCGACTTCCCCATTCTGCATCAGGAGGTGAACGGCCGGCCGCTGGTGTACTTCGACAACGCCGCCACCACGCAGAAACCGCAGGCGGTGATCGACGCGCTGGTTCATTACTACACGCACGACAACGCCAACATTCACCGGGGCGTCCACACGCTGGCCGAGCGCGCCACGTCTGCCTACGAGGCGACCCGCGAGGCCACCCGCGCCTGGCTGAACGCCGAGCACGTGCAGGAGATCATCTTCACGCGCGGCACCACCGAGAGCATCAACTTGGTGGCCGGCTCGTGGGGCAGGCAGAACCTGCGCGCGGGCGACGAGGTGATCCTTTCGGGCATGGAGCACCACTCGCACATCGTGCCGTGGCAGATGGTCTGCGAGGCCAAGGGCGCACACCTGAAAGTGATTCCCGTGTTGGAAGACGGCACGCTTGACCTCGACGCCTACAACGCGCTGCTCAACGAGCGCACGCGGATCGTGTCGGTGGTGCACGCCAGCAACGCCCTCGGCACGGTGAACCCGGTGCGGGAGATCGCCCGGCGGGCGCGGGC
>JBARYS010000286.1:0-7332 GCA_049648155.1 Catalinimonas sp.
GCCTGGACGACGGCCTACCGCCACCCGCTGCCGCCGCGCCACCGCTTCCCGATGAGCAAGTACGACCTGATTCCCGAACAGCTACGCTACGAAGGGACGTGCACCGATGAAAACTTTTTCGCCCCGGGCGAACTCGCCGACGCCGACATCCTGCGCGTGCACGACGCTGACTACTGGCACCGCCTGCAAAACCTGGAGCTGACGCCCTACGAGGCGCGGCGCACGGGCTTCCCGCTGTCGGCCTCGCTCGTGCAGCGCGAGCGCGTCATCACGCAGGGCACCCACACGCCGGCTCACTACCCCATGCAGAGCGGTGTCGCCATGAACGTGGCCGGCGGCACGCACCACGCCTTCGCCGACCGGGGCGAGGGCTTCTGTTTGTTGAACGACCAGGCGGTGGCGGCGGCGTACCTGCTGGCGAATCGCCTGGCCGAACGCATCGTGATCATCGACCTCGACGTGCACCAAGGTAACGGAACGGCCCGTCTTTTTCAGGATGACCCACGGGTGTTCACCCTCAGCGTGCACGGGGCCAAGAACTACCCCCTGCGCAAGGAGCAGTCGGACCGCGACGTGCCGCTGCCCGACGAAACCGGTGACGCCGTATATTTGCGTATGCTTGAAGGCGAATTAACAAATACGGTCGAACCGTTTCGTCCCGACTTCGCTTTTTTTCAGGCCGGGGTCGACGTACTGGCTACCGACCGGTTGGGGCGATTGAGCCTCACGACGGACGGTTGCCGGCGGCGCGACGAAACGGTTTTCCGCTGGTGTCGGCAACACCGGGTGCCGGTGGTAGCTTGTATGGGAGGTGGTTACTCCCCCCGGGTGGCTACCATCGTCGACGCGCACGCCGAGACGTTCCGGGCGGCGCAGCGCGTGTACTTTTAAAGCCTGTTGCAAACGATTCCGAATAAATAGTTTGTAAGCATTCCATATAATCGACGCAGGGGCACTTTTCAGTCTCACTTTTTGACCGTAAGCGCTTCGCAATCAGCGCTTTGCGATACTCCGTCGGTCTGGGTAAGATCGTTGCTGTTCTATACCCGAAAAAGCAAATAAACTAGTTGGTCGCCACTTGACCCGCCTTTACATTTGTGCCACTTCTTTAAGCAGCCTAACAGGTAATGAGCCGAGATATTACCCTGAATTTCAACCTTTTGACGCGACTACAAGGTGCCTTAAGTGCCACTTTGGTCGCGCTTTTCTTGTCGGTGCCCGCCTTCGCGCAGGACGGCGAGAGCGGCATGGCTCCCGACGGGGCGACGCCGACCGAAGAGCCCGCCGCCGCCCCGATGAACGACGCCGAGAACGTCTCGGCCGATGCCCCCGCCGGCGCGGGGGGCGAGTTCGACCAGGCGCTCGTGCAGCAGGGATCGGAGTTGTTTACGAACAACTGTACGCAGTGCCACGCCCTGAACGAAGAGGTGGTCGGCCCTGCCCTGCGCGACTCCCATAAGCGGTGGGACTCCGACGCGCAACTGATCAACTTCATCCGCTACCCCCAGAAGGTCATCGAGAGCGGCCACCCGCACGCCGTTGCCCTTTACGAGCAGTACAAGCAGTACATGCCGAACCACGACTTCCTTTCAGAGGCGGAGGTCGGCTCGATCGTCGAATGGATCAAGGCCGAGAGCGCACAGCCGGTGGCGAAAGTCCCGGCCGGTGGCAACGGTGGCGGCCCCGGCACGATGGTCAACGGCGAAGGTGCGGCGGTCGGTGCCGGTGTGCCCGGCGGCGAGTACCTCGTCTTTATCTTGGGCGGCCTGCTGCTGGTGCTCCTACTGGTGTTGCTGGTGCTGGTGCTGATGCTGTCGGTGCTTTCCAAGTTCCTTAACCAAGAGGGGCGCATGGACGCCGACGACCGCGAGTACGTCAACCAAAAGACCGACTGGAAGGGCATCCTGACCTCGAACGTGGTCAAGGGCGGCGTGGCCTTCGTGGCGATCCTGATCTTGGGGAAGGTGGCTTTCGACGCCGTCTACTCCATCGGTGTACAGCAGCATTACGCGCCCACGCAGCCCATCGCTTTCTCACACAAACTGCACGTGGGTGCTTACGAAATTAACTGCGCTTACTGCCACACGGGGGTCTATAAGGCCAAGTCGGCCAACATCCCCTCGGCGAACATCTGCATGAACTGCCACAACCAGATCAAGACGAACTCGCCGGAGATTCAAAAGATCTGGCAGGCCGTCGAGACCGGCAAGCCCATCGAGTGGATTCGCGTGCACAACCTGCCCGACCTGGCCTACTTCAACCACTCGCAGCACACTACGGTGGGCGGACTGGAGTGTACTACTTGTCACGGCCAGATCCAAGAAATGGAGGTCGTCGAGCAGCACTCGACGCTGACTATGGGCTGGTGCATCAACTGCCACCGCGAGACGGTGGTGAACGCCGACGGCAACGCCTACTACGACAAGCTCCTCGAACTGCACGACGCCGAGACCGGTGGCGCGCCCATGCACGTGGCCGACATCGGTGGCTTGGAGTGCTCGAAGTGTCACTACTAAAGACCAGTACTAGGTATCAGGTATTAAGTATCAGGTGGTGTGGCCCTTGGTCGCACGCCTGTTTTACAGCCACACACCCGGACCACACACGCCGTACCTGATACTCCATACCTAATACCTGATACCCTCAGACTATATGAGCGAACAGAAACGCTACTGGAAAGGCGTCGAAGAGTACCGCAACGACCTGGACTTCGTCAAGAACGCCGGTCAGGAGTTTCCCGGTATCAACGAAGGGGTCGACGGCATGATGACCCACCGCCGTGACTTCCTGAAGATGATGGGCTTCGGCACGGCCGCCGTCGCGCTGGCCGCCTGTGAGACGCCGGTGAAGAAGGCCATTCCGTGGCTGGTGAAGCCGATGGACGTCGACCCGGGCATTGCCAACTACTATGCCTCTTCGTACGTGGACGGCGGCGACTATTGCGCCGTCGTGGTGAAGACCCGCGAGGGGCGGCCCATCAAGCTTGAAGGCAACGCGCTGTCGGGCGTGACGCGGGGCGGCACCTCGGCTCGCACGCAGGCCGCCGTGCTCGACCTGTACGACACCGAGCGCTACCGGGGGCCGCTGGTCCAGGGCAAAGCCGCCGAGTGGGCCGACGTGGACCGCGCCATCAACACCGCACTGGGGTCGAGCCGCAACGTGCGCCTTGTCTCCCAGACGGTCATGAGCCCGAGCACACTCGCCGTGATCGACGACCTGAAAGGACGCTACCCCTCGCTGCAACACGTGCAGTACGACCCGGTGTCGTACCACGGCATGTTGGAAGCCAACAAGCAAGACTTCGGGCAGCGCGCCCTGCCTGCCTACGACTTCAGCAAGGCCCGGACCATCGTCAGCTTCGGGGCCGACTTCATGGGCAACTGGCTCTCGCCCGTCGAATTTGCTCGTCAGTGGTCGGCTAACCGTAAGCTGGGCCGCGCGCGCAAGGAGATGTCGCGCCTCTACGTGTTCGAGTCGATGCTGTCATTGACCGGCGCAAACGCCGACTACCGCCGCCCCGTCCGTCCGTCGGAAGAGGGGCTGTACGTGGCCGCGCTCTACAAGGCGCTCGGCGGGTCGAGCAACGCCCCCGCGCCGAAAAACGCCGAGGTGATTGCCCAGGCCGCAAAGGACTTGCGCGCCGCCGGTGCCAACGCCCTCGTGGTGAGCGGTTCGAACGACCCGAACGTGCAGCGACTGGTGAACGCCATCAACCAGCGTCTCGGCGCGTATGGTACCACCGTCGAGTGGTCGGCCCCGTCGTATCAGCGGCAGGGCAACGACGCCGCCATGTCGCAGTTCGTCGACGAGATGAAAGCCGGGCGCGTCGACGCGGTGATGTTTCTGAACAGCAACCCCGCCTACGACCACCCGCAGGGAGCCGAGATCGCCGAAGCGCTGAAGAAGGTCAAGACCTCGATCAGCTTCGCCACGCGCCCCAACGAAACCTCGACGCTCTGTAACTACGTCTGCCCGTCGCACCACTTCCTCGAAACGTGGGGCGACGCCGAGCCGAAGCGCGGCTATCTGAGCCTGATGCAGCCGACCATCGCGCCGGTGTTTCAGACCCGCGCCGCCGAGGAGACGCTCCTGCAGTGGGCCGGCAAGCCGCAGGATTACTACTCGTACGTCAGGAACCGCTGGCAGCAGAACTACTACTCCGCCGGAACGGGATTCAGCAGCTTCCGCGACTTTTGGAACTACAGCCTGCACGACGGCGTGTTCGAAGTCAACCGTCCGAACCCACGCGATACGGAGCAGATTCGCCCCGAGTCGATCTCTGGCTACGGCGAGATGCTTTCGACCTCCGGCAGTGAAGCCGTGCGCAGCGGCGCGGTGGCCGATTCGGTGAAGGCCGGACTCGCCATGAAGGCCCTCGGAGCCAATCCGTCGGCCGATACGACGGGCATGACCCAGCCCGGTCGCGGCCAAGCCGGTCCTTACAATACCGGCGGACTGAACGCTTCGGTGACGGCCGTTGCGCAGACCTACAAGCCGAGCGGCGAGGGCATCGAACTGGTGCTCTACGAAAAAATCGGCATCGGCAACGGCACCCACGCGGGCAACCCCTGGTTGCAGGAGATGCCCGACCCGATTTCGAAGGCGTGCTGGGACAACTACGCGTGTGTACCCCAATCGATGGCGAAAGAGATGGACATCGAGCAGGGCGACATGCTGAAGGTGACGGCCAACGGTCAGACCATCGAACTGCCCGCCCTTGTGCAGCCTGGTTTGGCGCGCGGTACGGTCGCCATTGCCCTCGGCTACGGCCGCAAGGTGGTCGGCAAGGCCGGTCGCGACGTGGGTAAGAACGCTTACCCAATGGTGAGTGCTACCCGCGACGGCATGCGCTACTCGGCAGTAAACGTGGAGATTGCTCCCGGCGAAGGTGAGCGCCAGATCGCGCAGACGCAGACCCACGGCACGATGATGGCCCGCCCCATCGTCCAGGAAGCCCGCCTAACCGAGTACAAGCAAGACCCCGCCGCCGGCCGTGAGAAGGTGCAGATCAGCACGCTCGAAGGCAAAGTAGACCCAACCGACATCTCGCTCTGGAAGGGCCACAGCTACGGCAACCACTTCTGGGGCATGTCGATCGATCTGAACTCGTGCATCGGCTGCGGTGCCTGCACGGTGGCTTGTCAGGTGGAGAACAACGTGCCCATTGTGGGGCGGCAGGAGGTGATCAACCGCCGCGAGATGCACTGGATCCGCATTGACCGCTACTACAGCTCGGACGGCAGCGCAGAGGAAGGTTACGACTCGCTCGAAGAGGCCGCCGAGAACCCCGAGGTGGTCTTCCACCCCGTGATGTGTCAGCACTGCAACAACGCGCCCTGCGAGACGGTCTGCCCCGTGCTGGCCACCACGCATAGCAGCGAGGGTCTGAACCAGATGACCTACAACCGTTGCATCGGCACGCGCTACTGCGCCAACAACTGCCCCTACAAAGTGCGCCGCTTCAACTGGTTCAGCTACTACGACAATGACCAGTTCGCCGACGTAAACACGCCCGCCCAGACGGAGTTAGGCCGGATGGTGCTCAACCCCGACGTGACCGTGCGCGCCCGTGGGGTGATGGAGAAGTGCTCGCTCTGCATCCAACGCATTCAGGACGGCAAGTTGAACGCTAAGAAAGAGAAGCGCCGCCCGCTCGACGGAGAGATCAACACCGCCTGCGCGCAAGCCTGCCCGACGGAGGCGATCCTGTTCGGCGACATGAACGACGACAGCTCGCAACTTTCCGAGCGGCTCGCCGAAGAGTACGACAAGCGGGCCTACCACCTGCTGGCCGAGATCAACGTCCGGCCGTCGATCAGCTACCTCACCAAGATCCGCAACAAGGCGTAGGTTAGCACATGGCCGAGAAAGAAAACGATCTGCTGCTTGAAGTCGTCCTGGCCCTCGCCGAAGAGAGCCGGCAGACCCGCCGTGAACTGCGCGAGTTCAAGGGCGAGATGCGTGAGTTCAAGGACAACATGATCGAGTTCAAGGACAACATGGTTGAGTTCAAGGACAACATGGTTGAGTTCAAGGACACGATGATCGAATTTAAGGACACGATGATTAGTGGCTTCAACCAGTGGACCGATGCGATTCTAGCGGACCGTGAGCGCTTTCAAGAACAGATATCTGACCAACTGAAGCAGGACCGCCGCGAGCAGACAGTTGATCTGAAGCAAAAGTTTGAAGAGCTATCCGACGACCTGAAAGAGCAGCTACGCGTGGATCGCGAGGAGCAGTCGAAGAAGCTCGAAGCGCGGCTGCATCGGGACCGGAAGGAGCAGACTGCCGAGCTACAACGGATGGTAGAGACGCAAACCGACGACCTGAAGCGCGCCATCGAAGTGCAGACGCACCACATCGTGACGGCCATGGAGCAGGGCCGCGAGAACGCCACGAAGATTGCCGACATCGACCGGCGACTAAAAGTTATAGAAGAGAACACCGGCCGCAAGACGGCTTAGCAGCACCGACGACCCAAACCTCAGACGACATGCAAGTAGTATCCCCCGTCCGTGAACCCCTGATTACCGGTGGCAAGACCATCGGCGACGTAACGAACGACATTTGCCGGCCCGTGGAGGCTGCCCCCAACAAGACCTGGGCGCTGGCGCTGCTGGTGTCGGCGGGCGCGTTGGGGCTGGGCTTCGTCTCAGTCTTTATGCTGCTGTTCAACGGCGTCGGCGTGTGGGGCCTGAACAAGACCGTCGGCTGGGCCTGGGACATCACCAACTTCGTTTGGTGGGTGGGCATCGGTCACGCTGGTACGCTCATCTCGGCCATCTTGCTGCTGTTCCGGCAGAAGTGGCGGATGTCGATCAACCGCGCCGCCGAGGCCATGACCATCTTCGCCGTGATGTGCGCCGGGCAGTTCCCAATCCTGCACATGGGGCGGCCCTGGCTGGCCTACTGGACGCTGCCGCTGGGCAACACCTACGGCTCGCTCTGGGTGAACTTTAACTCGCCGCTGCTGTGGGACGTGTTCGCCATCTCGACTTACTTTACCGTTTCGCTGGTGTTCTGGTACATCGGTTTGGTGCCCGATCTGGCAACGATCCGCGAGCGGGCGCGGGGCATCTCGCGGACCATCTACGGCACGCTGAGCCTCGGCTGGAACGGCAGCGCCAAGGACTGGTCGCGCTACGAGTCGGTGGCGCTGATTCTGGCCGGTCTGGCCACGCCGCTGGTACTCTCGGTGCACACCATCGTGAGCTTCGACTTCGCCACGTCGGTCATTCCCGGCTGGCACACGACGATCTTCCCGCCCTACTTCGTCGCGGGGGCCATCTTCTCCGGCTTCGCGATGGTGCAGACGTTGATGATCGTCGC
>JBARYS010000287.1:0-2159 GCA_049648155.1 Catalinimonas sp.
GCCCACCACCGCGCGCAGGCCCGCGCTGCCCGGTAGCTACCCCACGCCGGCAGTGCCCCCAGCAGCGCCCCGCCCACGACGTCGGCGGGGTAGTGCACGCCCACGTAGATGCGGCTGTACGACACCACCGCCGCCCAAACGAACAAGAGCCACGCCCAGCGGAAGCGCCGCCACCAGAGCTGGAGGTAGGTCGCCAGCGCGAAGGTGTTGGCCGCATGCGACGAGACGAAGCCGTAAGCCCCGCCGCAGCGGTCGTTGAGCAGGTGGACGGTCGCCTCCAGGTTGTCGGCGTGGCAGGGGCGCGGCCGGGCGAAGAAGGGCTTGAAGAATCCCGACGAGATGCGGTCGGCCAGGGAGGCAGCCACGATCACACCGATCAGCACGATCAGCCCCTGCCGCCCGTGGTAGCGGAACATCAGGTAGATCAGCACCGCGTAGAACGGCACCCAGAACCACCGGTCGGTGATCCAGTACATTGCCACGTCGAGTGTGGGCGTGTGCAGGCTGTTCAGCAGCCGGAAGAGGCGTTCGTCGAGGGCGGTGAGCTGCTCCACGGCACTTACTGAGGTTTTGGTATGTCGGCCAGCCAGTCGACGCCCGGCCGCAGTAGGCGCAGCGTCTCGGCCTCGCGGCTGCCGGGGCCAGGTTGGTGGTCGTACGTCCAGCCCGCCAGCGGCGGCAGGCTCATCAGGATCGACTCGGTGCGGCCGTCGGTTTCGAGCCCGAAGCGCGTGCCCCGGTCGTACACCAGGTTGAACTCCACGTAGCGGCCCCGCCGCAGCCGCTGCCATTCGCGCTCGGCGTCGCCGTAGGGCAAGCTGCCGAAGCGCTCCATCCGTTCGGTGTAGAGGGGCGCGAACGCCTCGCCCACGTCCCGTACGAAGGCGAACCGGCGGTCGGCGTCCGCCTCGTCGGTGGGGGAGAGGTGGTCGAAGAAGATGCCCCCCACGCCGCGCGTCTCCTGCCGGTGGCGCACGTAGAAGTATTCGTCGGCCCAGGTCTTGAAGCGGGGGTAGTAGTCGGCGTCGTGGCGGTCGCACACGTCTTTCAGGTGCGCGTGAAAGCGCCGGGCGTCGTCGGGCACCACGTAGTGCGGCGTCAGGTCGATGCCCCCGCCAAACCAGCGGCCGCCGGTGCTCATCTCGAAGTAGCGCACGTTCATGTGGATGATCGGCACGTGCGGGTTGCGCGGGTGCAGCACGATCGAGACGCCGGTGGCGAAGAAGTCGCCCGCCTCCAGCCCCCGGGCGCGGCGCAGCGGCTCGGGCGTCGCGCCCCAGACGGCCGAGAAGTTCACGCCCCCCTTTTCGATGATGCCCCCCTCAGTAAGCACGCGCGAGCGTCCGCCGCCGCCGCCGGGCCGTTCCCAGGCGTCTTCCCGGAAGCGCCCCGGTCCGTCGGCGGCTTCCAGTGCCCCGCAGATGCGGTCTTGCAGGTCCGCAAACCACCCGCTGATCTCCTCTTTCATGCCACAAAGGTACGGGCGTGCGGGGCTTGGCCGGCGCGTGGGAGGGGCGTCGGAAGCGTCCGGCGCTAAACGGTGAAGAGGTTGTGGCGGATGGCGTAGAGCACCAGCCCGGCCGTGTTCTTCGCGCCCGTCTTTTCAAACAGCCGCGAGCGGTAACCCTCCACGGTGCGGACACTCAGGCAGAGCTTGTCGGCAATCTCGGCGCTGGTCAGCTCCTCGCACACCAGCCGCAGCACGTCCGACTCACGGTCGTTCAGGTCGGGTGCCTCCACCGGGGCGGGTAGGTGCTCGGGGTGCACGAGCTGCTTGGCCAGGGCGGCCGATACGCGGTCGTTGAAATAAAAGCCCCGCTCGTAGACGGCAATCACGGCGCTGGTGATCTCCTGCGGCGGGGCGGTCTTGACCAAGAAGCCCTTGGCCCCCGCCCGCATCATCCCGACGATGTACTGGTCGTCGTCGTACATCGAGAGCGCCAGCACGCGGATGCCCGGGTGCTTTTTGGTGATCGTCTCGGTGGCCCGCAGCCCGTCCATGACCGGCATCCGGAAGTCCATTAGCACCACGTCGGGCAGCGTCTCGTCGATCTTGTCGAGCAGCATCTGGCCGTCTTCCGCCTCCTGCACCACCTGCAGGCGCGGCACCTCCTTTACGCAGGCAATCAGGCCGCGACGAAACACGTGGTGATCGTCGG
>JBARYS010000288.1:0-6349 GCA_049648155.1 Catalinimonas sp.
CGCCGAGCATATTCACCACGCGGCCGAGCATCCCCTCGCCGACGCGCACCGAGGCGATACGGTTGGTACGCTTCACCGAGTCGCCCTCGCGCACTTGGTCCGACTCGCCGAAAAGCACCGCCCCGACGTTGTCTTCCTCCAGGTTCAGGATGAGGCCCATCAGGCCACTTTCGAACTCGATCAGTTCACCGGCCTGCGCGTTCGAGAGACCGTAGATGCGCGCCACGCCGTCGCCCACCTGGAGCACGGTACCGATCTCTTCGAGCTCGGCTTCGGTCTTGGCCCCGGCGAGCTGTTCGCGGAGGATGGCTGATACTTCGTCGGGTCTGATTTCTGCCATGATGACTGCTTGTACAGAGTATTAAGTACCGAGTGCCGAAGCACCCGATGGTTGTTTCAAAATGAGTTGTCGGCGTCTGTGTGCGGTGTATACCAGTACTTGATTCCTGATATTTCGTACCTGATACCTCTTCTACACGCTCGCCACGTACGAGTCGTCCGTCAGCGTGCGACGCAACTCCCGCAGGCGGGTGCGCACCGAGTCGTCGATGCGGCGGTCGCCCACCTGCAACATGTAGCCGCCCAGCAGGTCGGGGTTGACTTCCTCCTTCAGCTCGGCGGCCTGTCCGGTCATCTGCTTCACCTTCGCGATAAACTCCTGCCGCAGGGCGGGCGTCAGCGGGGTGGGCGTGGTGACGACCGCCTCGGCAATACCCTGCTTCCGGTTGTAGAGGCGGTGGAAAGCGCGCGCCACAGCCGTCAGTTGATCCTCGCGGTGTTTGCGGGCCATGATTTCGAACACCGAGATCATCAGCGCGCTGACCTTGCCGGCGAAGAGCTGCTTCAGGATTGTGAGCTTCTTGTCGGTGTTCACCACCGGGCTGCGCAGCAACTGGTCGAACGCGTGGTTGTCGCGGGCGGTCTTCTCCAGCAGCGCCATGTCGGCGTTCAGCGCTTCGAGCTGTCCGTGCTCTTCGGCCAGGTCGAAAATGGATTTGGCGTAGCGCGCCGCGACGCGGGTATTATCGGCCATATTACTTCGTACTAGTTCAAGTCGGCTTCTTTAATGTACCGCTCCACGAGCTGCTGTTGCGCCTGGGGGTTGTCGAGCTGGCCACGCAGCACGCGCTCGGCGATGTCGAGCGAGAGTTCGGCCACCTGGTTTTTCAACTCGGCCAGGGCGGCCTTCTTCTCGGTTTCGATGGTTAAGCGGGCCTTTTCGATCATCTTGTCGCCCTCGCGCTTGGCATTATCGTGGGCTTCGGCGATCATCCGCTCCGAGGCGGCCTTGGTGTCCTTCAGCATCTGGTCGCGCTCCAGGCGTGCCTCTTGCAGCAGAGCCTCGTTGCTGGCCTGTAGCCGTTGCATCTCTTCC
The DNA here is from genome assembly GCA_049648155.1 of Catalinimonas sp. Classification (GTDB taxonomy): domain Bacteria; phylum Bacteroidota; class Bacteroidia; order Cytophagales; family Flexibacteraceae; genus JBARYS01. Next base: position 1,376 of record JBARYS010000288.1, read on the forward strand.
TTGGCACGCTGGGCCGACTGCAAGGCACCGTTGATGTGCTCTTCGCGCGTCTTCAGCCCCTCCATGATGGGCTTCCAAGCAAACTTCGACAGCAGGAACAGCACCACCAGAAAGGTGACGATCATCCAGAAGATCAGGCCGATGCCGGGGGTTACGATTTCCATGATTCAGAGTAAAGAGTACCGAGTACGAAGTATCGAGACCCGGCAAGACGAGTTTCCTTTTGAATAAGAAACGGCCTCCCGCCCTAGCGGCGGGAGGCTCCGTTTCGGGTTACTTAGGCGACCTCCTTGAGGGAGATCAGCAAGCAGACCACGACGCCGAACAGCGCCACACCCTCGATCAGGGCGGCGGCGATGATCATGACCGTCTGGATGCGGGAGGTGGCTTCAGGCTGACGCGCGATGGCGTCCATGGCCTGCCCACCGATCCGGCCGATGCCCAGACCCGCGCCTAACGCGATGAGTCCGGCACCGATTCCGGCACCCATAATGGCCGTGCCGAGGTCGAGCAACAGCATGCTCAGCTTCAGAATAGCAGCTAACATGAGAAAACAGGGGTTATATGAAAGGAAACAAAACTCAAACGTGTGCCTCGTCGTGGTGCTCCTCCACCGCCTGGCCGAAGTACATCGCGCTCAGGATGGTGAAGATGTAGGCCTGTAGGATGGCCACGAACAGTTCGAGGAAGTTCATGAAGGTGGCGAAGGCCACGCTCACGATGCCGACGGCCGCGCTCTGGAAGATAAAGATCAGCGCCAGCAGACTCAGGATGATGATGTGGCCCGCGGTGATGTTGGCGAACAGACGGATCATCAGCGAGATGGGCTTGGTGAGCACACCGAGCAGCTCGACGGGGATCATGATCGGCAGCAGCCACCCCGGCACGCCGGGCGGGGCCACAATGTGCGACCAGTAATTCTTGTTGGCGCTGAACAGCGTGATCAGCAGCGTGATGGCGGCCAGCACGGCCGTCACGGCGATGTTGCCCGTCAGGTTCGCGCCGCCCGGCAGCAGCCCCAGCAGGTTGTTGAACCAGATGAAGAAGAAGATCGTCAGCAGGTAAGGCATGTAGCGCGCGTACTTCGGGCCGATGTTCGGCTTGGCGATCTCGTCGCGTACGAACACGATGATCGGCTCGAAAAAGGCCGCTAGCCCCTTCGGCGCGCGGTTGGGATCCTGCTTGTAGTAAGAAGCCATCGAGAAGAAGACGCCGAAGAGCAGCGCCGCGCTCAGGAACATAGAGGCCACGTTCTTGGTGATGGACAGGTCGACGATGGTGCGGTTCGGGTCTACCGGCGTGATGTGGCCGTGGTCGTAGCGGTAGCCGTCGTAGTCGACCGAGGCGTGCTTGTCGTCGTAGAAGCGGTTGGAGGAGAAAATCTCCAAGGTGCGGTCCTCAGAGTAGAGGATCACCGGCAGGGCCAGCGTCAGCCCGTCGGCAAAGTGCCACTCGTGCGAGTCGGTGACGTGGTGGATGATCATCTCCCCCGGGTTGAACGCTTCGTCGTGTGCGTCGTCCGAGGCGCTGGCAGAGAACGGAACAGTGGTGAGAAGAGTGGAGAAAACGAAGGCGAACAGTGCTCTGTTTGCAATAAAACCGCGAGAGCGTTGAACAATTTCCATCAGGTGGGGTTGCGCGTGGAATCAGCCCGCAAGTTACCCAACAGGGCTATGATTTCAAACGCGAGCAGCCACAAATAGATCACGAAGAAGTTCAAGATCAGCAGCTCCAGCCGGGGCGTTCCGGCCGAGATAAAGGCGTAGGCCACGACGCCCCCCGCCAGCAGCCGCAGCGTGGAGCCGGCCAGGAAGTAGATCATAAAGCGGGGCGAGGTGCCGCCGTCGGCGGGCTCCGTCGCGCCGCGCTCAATCATCAGCTGCGTGCCCACGCCGATCACGGTGAAGATCAGCAGCAGCCACCAAGCGGCGGGGTGCAGGTGGGAGCTTCCGACGGCGTGCAGCAGGCCCATGACGGCGGCCAGCACCCCGGCGGCCAGCAGGAGGCGGAGGGTTCCCTTCATGCAGTGTGGCGGCAGGAAAAAGCGAAACGCCGTGGACACTCCACGGCGTTGCAAAACTAACGGACCGGCTCCGGTCGGCTTACTCCTTCGGCAGGCTGTTGATCACGCTCCAGATGGCCCCCACGAAGCCGGCCACCGAGAGCACGACCGTGAACCAGGGGAAGCCGAGGTCGAGCCAACCGTCGAGCGCCTGCCCGCCCCAGATGGCCAGGGCGAGCACGGCGATCATCTGAAAGCCCATGCCCGCGTAGCGCAGATAAGGGCTATCGCGACCGGGTACCTTAAGCGGTGACTTTCTCTTTCCGTCCGGCGGGTGCTCCGTTGACGCGGGCCGGTTGTTGGGGTTGTTTGTCGCCATCGATGGTTACTTCCTTCACCTTGACGCCCATGTGGCAGCCACCGTTGAAGACCGCGCCGGCCTCCACGAGCATCTTGTTGGTGTAAATGTCGCCGTCAATCTTGGCGGTGGGCTTGAGCGTCAGCATTTCGCCGACCTCCATCTTGCCTTTGATGTAGCCCTGCACCTCGGCGTTCTGCGCGTGCACGTCGCCCTCCATGTGGGCCGAGTCGCCGAAGACCACCCGCGCCTTGGAGCGCACGTTTCCGATTACGCGCCCGTCGATGCGGATGTTGCCCACGGTCTCGACGTCGCCCGTGATGGTGGTGCCCTTCTGGATGTGGTTACTCAGGTCGCTGCCCTCGGGCTGACGGGCGTCGCGCCGGGGCTCTTTGTTGTTGTTACTGCTGAACATGGCTGCGGGGGTTTGTTGTGTCTGTGATTTTTTAAGGCCCGGCGGGTGGGCGCTGGGGTTACCTCGAACGTACGCCGTGGCCGACCGCGGCGAAGTGCGTTTCGGGCCGGAGTATTACGCCCGTCGCTTCCGGTCAGAACGAGACGAACTCCTTGGGGTCCACGGGGTTGCCGTCGTACCAGAGCTCGAAATGCAGGTGCGGGCCGGAGGTCAGCTCGCCGGTGTTGCCGATGGTGGCGACCACCTCGCCGCCCTTCACCACGTGGCCGACCTTCTTCGAGAGCGAGGCGTTGTGTTTATAGATGGAGGTGAGGCCGTTGGCGTGCTGCACGGCCAGCGTGTAGCCGGTGTCTTCGGTCCAGGAGGCGATGATCACGGTGCCGTCGGCCACGCAGCGGATCGGCGCGTCTTTTTTTGCCACCACGTCCACGCCGTAGTGACCGATGTCCACGTCGTAGTCGTCCGAGATGATGCCGTTCACGGGCGGGAAGAAGATGATGCCCGCCGGTCCGTCGCCGTCGGCGCGCAGTTGCGTGGTGGCATCGCCCTGCCGCCCGTCTCCCTCGAAAGACGCTCGCCAGCGGCGGTCTACGCTCGATACCTCCTCCAGGTCGGCCACCGTCACGCCCGCCCGCGCCACGTCGACCTGCTCTTCTTCGAGCCGCCGCGCCTCACTCAGCAGGGATTGGTCGTCGTAAACCACGTGGCGGATGCCGCTCACGAACGAGTCGTACTCCTGCAGGGCGGCCTCCAGCGAGTCGGTGGTGGCGTGCAGGCCGGCTAGTTGCCGCCGCGTCTGGATGGCGTTTTCGTCGGCGTGCGTCTGATAAAGCACCCAGCGGCGGCTCGCGTAGAAGCTCAGGGTGCAGAGCAGGGCGACGGCCAGCCCACCCAAAACAATTATTTTTGCATAATTGAAGCGTAGCGTGCGCTTGATGGCGAAATCTTCCTCGCTCCGCACCACGAGGCGGTGCGGGTTCGTTAGCCAGTGTGATAAAGTCTTAAAGCGTGACAAGGGGGCAACGTTTCCTACAAAAGTAGCCACCGGCGGAGCGCGGTGCCGCACGATTGCGTTCTTAATGTTACCCCAAAGTCCTGATCTTTAAGGACTTAGATAGATACAATTTTGCTGATACGTAAGCGTCTTATCGGTCAGGGCTGGTGGTGGTTGGTTGGAATGTTGGCGTTGCAGGCCTGCTCGGTGGAGCGCAACAACCCCTTCAGCAAGGCTTACCACAACACGCTGGCCCGCTACAACGGCTACTTCCTGGCTCGCGAAGAAATGCGCGCCGTGGAGCGGCAGGTGCTCGAAAACCACGTCGACGACTACAACCGCGTGCTGACCATCTTCCCGACCGTGACGCCCCAGATGGCGAGCGCAGCCGACGGCAGCCTGGAGGAGATCATCAAGAAGGCGTCGATCCCCATTCAGCGCCACAAGAACAGCCGCTGGGTGGACGACAGCTACGTGCTGCTGGGGCGCGCTCGCCGCTATAAGCTCGATTACGACGAGGCCGTGACGACCTTCAAGTACGTCTGGGGAAAAGGCGAAGGCGATGCCGCCCGCCACGCGGCGCTGGTCCACCTGATGCGTACGTTCTTGGCGATGGAGGAGCCGCGCAACGCCATGTCGGTGGCCGATTACCTGCGGCGCGAGGAGCTGAATGCCGAAAACCGCAGCGAGTTCTTTCTGACGCTGGCGCACCACTATCACGGCCTGAAGGAGTGGGACAAAGTGACGCAGTTTCTCGAAGCCGCCCTGCCCGAGATCAAGCAGCGCGACCGCCGCGCGCGGATCAACTTCATCTTGGGGCAGATCTACCAGGAGCAGGGCCAAGACCAGCCCTCGTTCGACCACTACCGCGACGTGCTTAAGCGCAACCCGCCCTACGAGCTGGCCTTCTTCACCAAGCTGAACATGGCGCAGGTCACGGAGCTGGGCGAGGGCGGCGACGTGCGGCGCATCCGTAAGTACTTCCGCCGCTTACTGCGCGATCAAAAGAACGAAGAGTACCAGGACCGCATCTACTACGAGATGGCCCGCTTCGAACTGAAGCAGGACAAGGTGCCCGAAGCGGTCGACTACCTCCGGGAGTCGGTGCGCGTGGAGGGCGCGCGGCCCGTGCAGAAGGCGTACTCCTACCTCATGCTCGGCGAGGTGCACTACGACCGGTTGCGGGACTTCAATCTGGCCAAGGT
>JBARYS010000289.1:0-3088 GCA_049648155.1 Catalinimonas sp.
CCTGAGCACAATCCCCGACGCCCGCCCCGGCGACGACGCGGTAGTGTTCGGCGCGGCTCTACCTCCGGCCGAACTAGCCGCGCGCCTCGGCACGATCCCCTACGAAATCCTGACCAGTGTCAGCGACCGCGTGAAACGAGTGTTCTTCGCGGAATGAGTGAGGCGGCGGAAGCGGAGCGGGCGGCACGGTTGCCGTCGAACCGGTTTTCTTTCGATCCCGATAGCGATTCCGACGGTCGAGTGCGGTGACGCTGCTTCCGGCCTCCGAAAACACCCTCGCCACAAACGCCGCCGCTCAGTCCTTCTCGACGCGGTGCTGGATGTCGCCGATCTTCTTGTAAGAGCTCACCACGCCCCGGATCAGCGCCGAGCTGAAGCCTCGGTGCTCCATCTCGTTCAACCCCACGATGGTGCAGCCCTGCGGGGTGGTCACCTTGTCGATCTCGCGCTCGGGGTGCTGGCCGTTCTCCAGCAGCAGAGACGACGCGCCCTTCACGGTCTGAGACACGATCAACTGCGCGGTGTCGGCGCTGAAGCCGATCTCGATGCCCCCCTGCGTGGCGGCGCGCACGTAGCGTAGGGCGTAGGCCACGCCGCACGCGCCGATCACGGTGGCGGCGGCCATCAGCTCCTCGTCGATGTAGATGGCCCGCCCCAGCCGGCTGAACAGCCCTTCGACCTCCCGCCGGGTGGCCTCGTCGGCGACGTCGGTGGCGAGGCAGGTCATCGACTCGCGGATGGCGATGGCCGTGTTGGGCATGGCGCGGAACACGGGCACGACCTCGCCGACCACGGCGCGCATCTGCGCCACCGAGACGCCCGTGGCCACCGACATCACCACGTGGCGGGCGGGGTCGAGGGCGGGCAGAATCTCGCGCAGCACGGGCTGCACCATCTTCGGCTTGACGGCCAGCACCACGAGGTCGGCGGCGCGGACGGCGGCGGGGTTGTCGCTCCCCACGCTTACCCCCGCCTCGGCGAGGGTGCGCAGCAGGTGCGGCTTGCGGCGGGTGACGTGCAGGTGGTCGGCGGACACGCCCGAGGCGAGTATCCCCTCGGCGATGGCCCGCCCCAGGTTGCCGCCCCCCAAGACGGCAACGGCGCGTGATGTTGATTGCATGGAAAGGCGTGGGTTACGTTGGCCGGGCAAGCTACGTAGTTTCCGGGGGGCAGGGGCGTTAGACAGCACCGGGGAGGAGTGCCAAGAACCCTTTGTGGCGGTAAAGCGTCTCTACGTACATAAGCGCCGACGGTCCGGGGCAGGCGGGGCTAAAAACCGTGGTTCCTGCTCTACCGTCGGCGTTTTTCTTTCCGCTGCTTGTTTAACTGCGGTCTCTCGGCGGCGGGTCGCTCTACGCGAATAAACGAAGCGCTTACCAGAGGTTCAGGGACGTGTGATCCACGGCCCGGCGTAACTCCTTTTTTGATCCGTGCGTGTAACACGGTACGCTACCCCATGTTTCCACGCCTTTTCACGATCCGCCTCATGAGCACCCAAACACAAGCCTGCCTCGAAGCCTGCCAGACGTGCCTGGTCGACTGCCAAAGCTGCCTCGTCGCGATGGCCGGCAAGGAGAGCATGAACGACTGCCCTCGCTGTTGCGTGGAGTGCATCGACGCCTGCTACGTCTGCATCAAGATGATGACCGCCGACAGCCGTTACGCCGCCCGCTACTGCGCGCTGTGCGCCGAGGTCTGCGCGTGGTGCGCCGAACAGTGCGGCGCGCACGACCACGACCACTGCCGGAAGTGCGCCGAATCTTGCCGCCGGTGCGCGGAAGTGTGTGGCGCGATGGCCGCCTGACGGCGTTGCGCTGGGTTGTCCATCTCTACGGGCGTATCAACATCGACAAAAGTCAATCTGCCGCCCGCAAATCATCGGTCCATCCCCACGGGCGTGGAGACATCGTTGTCAGCGGCGGTGCTGGCTGCGCCCACCGCGGTCCATCCCCACGGGCGTGGAGACATCTTTCTCCACCCCAATGCATAAATAAAGCCGGACTTACGCCCGGCTTTATCATTGATGCCGCCTCGCGGTTGCTACCGCTTTTCCTCTCTGTTTCTACCTAGTCGTAGACGTCCTTGCGGTTCCTGATCCGAACCACCAGTACTTTCAGGATGTCGTCTTCGATCTCATAAACAATTCGATAGTCTCCGGCACGGATGCGGTAACGGTCCTTCTCGCCTTGCAACTTTATCACCCCTGGGCGACGAGGATTCTCGGCCAGGGCATTCAACTTGCGGGCCACCAGTTGCCGCGCCTTTTGCGGTAACCGATCGATCTCTTTACTCACCCGACGTCTGATTACGATCTGGTACTTCATTCGTCGTCGTCAGGTAGACCACTCAGGTCTTGACCGTGCTTCTTCTCCAACTTGTCGCGCACGTCTTCCCAAGGAACGAAGTCATCTTCTTCGATAGCTTCGTCAGCAACCAGGTTGTCAAGAAAATCTTCAACCATTCGGGGGTGCTTCTTTACATCGATCGTCACCCGGCGCAACTGACCACGGGCGTCTCTCTCAATCTTAACTCCTTTCGCTTTCATACGGTGCTTGCTTGATTATGCTTGGTGCTTCCGCATCTTCAACAAGAACGTGTTGAAGATGATCCCGTCTAAGGTAACCACTAACAAGCGAGCGTTTCGTGGGCCAGTCGCATGATGGGTGTGTCCTCAGCCTACCGTCCGGCTCGATAGCCGTCACCCTCCATCGCTGTTTAGACATCAAAAAGGTAGGTCGTCAGATGCTTCGCCGTTGGCCGCCATGCCGGCCGGTACGGGTTCGCGATCAGCCTAGACCGTTCGACCCGCCGCCGCTTTCTTTCTTCTTGCTGTTGCCCAACAACTGAATCCTGGTCACCCTCACGTCGATAGATACTCGTACCTGACCGTCCTTCCCCTGATACGTGCGTGTGCTGAGGTCGCCGGCCACAAAGACGGTCCATCCCCACGGGCGTGGAGACATCCGACGGCCTGGTGATCAAGTGGGAGCGTGTATCGGTCCATCCCCACGGGCGTGGAGACATCGCTTTCTTAAGGGCCGTCACGTCGAAGCTCCGCGGTCCATCCCCACGGGCGTGGAGACATCAC
>JBARYS010000290.1:0-3227 GCA_049648155.1 Catalinimonas sp.
CGAAACATGGCCGTCAGATCTTCGCGCTCCTGGGGGGACCAAGCGTATTGTTGCGCGCGTTCAGCTACCGCCTTGGCGTGCTCGCCGAAGATGGCGAAGAGCTTGCGCCGCCCCCGGGGCAGGGGCAGCAGGCTACGTTTGTCGTTGCCGAGGGTGTAGTAAAAATTGTCGTCGCGGGTCACCCGGTCGCTACGTGAGCCGACGTCGTGCATGACGGAGTAGTTAGCCTTGTGCACCTTCACCCCCGGTTGCAGGTAGAGCGAACGGTCGCCGGTCACCAACTCTTCGACGAAGCCCGTGAGCGGCACGCCCTCGACGGCGTATTCGCGTCCCGCCGTCAAGGTGCGGTCTTCGGTGCCGCGCGTGTATTTCAAGAAGGTGAACCGCTTGATGCGCTCGCCGGGAATCACGACGCGTTGCAGGTCGTCGGCACTGAGAACTTCGACCGTTCGGTTCGAAAGGTTGAAGCGTATCCGGTAGCCGCTGATCTGTTGCCCCTCGTTGGTTTCAATCGTACCCATATGCCAGTCGTCGGGCAGGTACTTGGCTTTGGTCGCGAAAAGCTCTTCGGTAGAAGCGTTGTGCTGCTCGTTGACCATCACGCCGGTGCTGGTAACTTGATACCAATCTGCCTGACCAACCAGGCCCGGCTGGGCGGTTAAAGCGCCGCCCGTGGTCAGGGCGAACGTACAAGTGAGTAGGTAAGGAATCTTCATGGAAGTTGTCTTTAGAGGTTACGGCAAAGCACGCCGCCAACGCCCGGGCAGACGCTTGGTAGACGCATTGACACGAACGTCGTCGCCGATCTTAAGACGCCCCCGCCGGTGAATTCGCAGCGTGGCGTCTTCCGAAACGTTGAATACCGCGCCGGGCTCCAGCACTACCTGAGCGCCTTCGGCAACCTCGAACGTAGCCCCCGGCCCCACGTTCAGACGGGAGCCGGAGGCCAGCCTCAGGACCGCGTCCGGTTCGAGTTTGAGGTGAGCGCCCGGCTGCAAGGTGAGCTGCGTGGTGTCGGTAAGTGCGAACGAAGAGTCGGCCAGCCGCCCGCGTTGCGTGGGGTAAGTGGGGCTCAGCCCCCGGTCCAGCAAGAGCGTGCGGTTCTCGGCCACCACCAGCGAGGGCTGCTTGGGGTCGAAGTCGTGCTGGTGCAACACGATGTCGCCGCACCAGCGCACGTCGTTTTCGAGGCGGTAGTGGTCCCAGCGTACGCGCACCTTGATGGTACCCGCACCGTCCACATTTTCTTCCAGAATCTCGAGGTCCAGTCCGTTCAGGTGCACCCGGCGGTTCTCGAACGGAGCCGGGTGCGCGCGGTTGGGCTTGTGCTTGTAACCAGAGCGGTAGGTGTAGACGGGCAGCGGCGCGGGGTTGGTCCCGAGGTTCAGCCGGTAGTTGCCGTCACGGCGGAAGGCGTCGCCCGCGTCGCCCGTCGAGTGCAGAGAGTGACGCAGCACGCCCCCCTCGACCTTAGAGTACTGCGGCAGAGCGGAGTCGCCGCGCGACGAGAGCATCCCGTCGCCGTCCACGTCGGGCGCTTGGTAGAGATCCGAGAAGCCGGTAAGCGGGTTGGGCAAGGTCTGAGGGTGGTTAGGCTCGAACGGCAAACTGAGGTTGTTCCAGATGCAGTCGTCGGGATAGCGGCCCATCAGGTCGTACCGGTAGTGGTAGTCCCAGCGCCCCTCGGCGGTGAAGTGAAGGAGGTAGGCACCGAGCGCGTTGGGCTTGGCGGCCCCCTTGAGGCTACCGTTGGGAAACACGTCGCCCGGTGCGCCCTCGCGGATGTCCTTCCCAACCTGTAGCTGCACGTAGAGGCCGGGTTGCCAGCGCTCGCGGCAGCCGTAGGTGGCGATCACGTTCACGTCGTGCTCGGAGTGTAATTGGTGGTTCTCCAGCCAGAGGTACTGGTTCTTCACGTCGCCGTCGCGCCGCCAGTTGAGGTGGGGCAGCTTGACGCGGATCATGTCGCCGGTCGTCACAAAGTCGCGCAGCAGAAAAGTGCCGCCCTCGGGGTGATCCTCCAGTGTCAGGTCCGTAGCGACCGCCTGTCCCGCTTCGTCGCGCGCGCCGATCAGGTGGGTAGCGTCCGGGTGCCGCCAGCCCAGACGGTGGCGCTCCCAGCCGTTTGTGACCATCGAGGTAGCCCCCGACTGTGCGCTGACACCGTAGACGTGCGCGCCCGTCATGAAGGTATGGTAGCCCGCCCCGCTCACCGTGTGGAAGTTATTTCCGCCGAAGAGCCCGTGTAGCTGCTCCGAGATGAACAGGTTCCAGGCGTTGCCGCCGCTGCCGCACGCCCCGAACGAGCAGGCCGTCCGGAGCCGCTTACCGCGCAGTTGGGTGCCATCAAAGAGGCGCTGCATGCCGAGCCCGCCGCCGCAGGTGATCACGCCTCGTTGCAGGTTCCGCCAGAAGATGGCCACGCCGTCGATCTGCCCGTCGCCGCCGCGCCGCTTCACTACGCCCGGTTCGTCGCCGGTCCAGAGGTCGAAGGCGTCCATGTCGTACGGCCGCCCGGTGGCGGGGTCACGGTGGGCAAAGCGCCAGGTGGTGTCGGCCGCCAGCTTTCGGATGACCTCCCCGTGCGTGGCTTGGTCGGGAGGCACCGTCACGACGCGGTCCACGTAGTCGCCGAGCAACACGTACCGGCCGAACGACATCTCGTGGTAATAGTCCGTGATGTAACCCATGGGCTCGCTGCCCGGCGGCAGGACGGCGTCGAAGTACCGAGGGGCATCCGGGGGCAGTTGCCCGGCGGGCCAGGCGGGGTGGTCGGGGGCGCACCGGCGGTCGTCGGGGCGATCACCGCAGTCTACCTCCGCAAAAATCACCAGCAGGCGGGTGGTGTCGTGGGCCGGAAGGATGTAGCCGTTCTCGCTGTGAACCGACTGCGCCGCAAGCCCCGCCGGCAGCATACAAAGGAGATAAAGCAGGTTTCTCATGTGCCTGAATGCGTGCTAAGATGGTGCCAGACCAAGACATGCCAAATTGCTAAAACGGCCGCTCCGCGCCGAAGCCCAGCACCAAGTTGAGCGCGGCGATCAGGTTGCCGCCGGTTTGCGGCCCGCGCTCGTCGAAAGACTTCCCCAGAGTGAAGGAGACCATCCGGTTGGGAGCCACCGTGTAGGTCATCAGCAGCGCGTAGCGGTAGGTTGGCTCCACGGTGGGCCGGTTCAGCGAGCCGCGCCGCAGCAGCTCGCCCGAGGCCCGGAAACGCGGGTGTGCGC
>JBARYS010000291.1:0-4236 GCA_049648155.1 Catalinimonas sp.
CGCGCGCGTGATCGACTACGGCACCGCCGCGCTGGACGGGCGGCGGCCCAACGACGCCGACGAGATCGCCATGCTGGTGGCCGAATCGTACTACCGCCGGGGGGACTATGCCGCCGCCGCGCCGCGCTTCAACCAGTTTGCCGAGCAGAACCGCTCGCTCGACGCCGACGTGCGTTACAAGGTGGGGTGGAGCAACTTCATGGTCGACGACTGGGAGCGGGCCGTGGAGCACTTCAAGGTGCTGGCGAGCCGCGACGACTCGCTCGGGCAGAACGCCGCCTACCACCTGGGGGTGGCCTACCTCCAGCTCAGCAACCGCCCCTACGCCCTGACGGCCCTCGACCGGGCGCGGCAGCAGAACTACGACCCGCAGGTCCGCGAGCGGGCGCTGCTCAACTACGCCAAGCTCACGCTCGAACAGCGCCGCAACGCCGAGGCTGTCGACGCGCTGAAGACGTTCATCGCCGACTACCCCAACAGCGCGCTGCGCCGCGATGCCGACGACCTACTCGGCGAGGCCTACCTCAACACCGACGATTATGAGGCAGCGATCAACCACATTGAGCGCATCCCGCGCCTCACCTCGGGGCTGCGGCGCACCTACCAGCAGGTCACCTTTTACCAAGGCACGCGGCTGTTCAACGACAAGCGGTTCCGCGAGGCGCTCGACTACTTCGAGAAGTCGCTGAAGTATCCCGAAGACGACGAGTTGCAGGTGGCCGCCCACTTTTGGAGCGGCGAGACGTGGTCGCTGGGGCGGAAGTGGGACGAAGCGATTGCTAGCTATGCGGCGGTGTTTGCCCTGCCGCAGTCGCCGTCGACGCCCTACCACCTGCGCGCGCGCTACGGCATCGGCTACGCCTATTTCAACACCCAGCAGTACGGCCGCGCCCTGCCGCACTTTCGCACCTATACCGAGGCGCTGGCCGATGCGCCCGACCAGCAGAACTACGCCGACGCACTGGTGCGGCTGGCGGATTGTCAGTACGTGACGAAGGACTACGACGGCGCGCTGCGTACGTACGACGCCGCCATTGCCCGCCGGGTGCCCGACCGCGACTACTGCCACTACCAGAAGAGCGTGGTGCTGGGCCTGCTGGGTCGCCCCGAAGAGGCCCGCCAACAGTTACGCATCGTGATGGAGGAGTTTCCGCGCTCGCGCTTCCGCGACGAAGCGCTGATTCAGCGGGCGCAACTGGCCTTCGAGGCGGGCGACTACGAGGGGGCCGCCCGCAGCTACACCGCCCTGCTGGAAGCGCAGCCGAACTCGAAGCTGGCCCCCTACGCCTACCTGCGGCGGGGCATCGCCCTGAGCAACCTGCAGCGCCCGGACCCGGCCATCCGCGACTACCAGAAGATTCTGGACGACTACCCGAATCACGCCACCGCCGACGACGCCCTGCTCGGGCTGCAGGAGAGCCTGGCGGCGGCGGGCCGCATGGGCGAGTTCGACCGCTACCTGGCGCGCTATAAGCAGGCCAACCCCGAGAGCAACGCGCTCGAAAGTGTGGAGTTCGAAGCGGCCAAAACGCTTTACTTCGACGAGAAGTACGCCGAGGCCATCGCCCGTTTCCGCGACTACGTGGGGCGCTACGCGGGCAGCGCCTTCGTGCCCGACGCCAACTACTACCTCGGCGAGGCTTACTACCGCAACCAGCAGCCCAGCGAGGCGCTGCGTGCCCACCGCCGCGTGATCGACGAGGGGCGCGGCACGTTCGTGGACCGCTCGGTAGACCGCGCCGCCGGATTGGAATACGACGCCCGCAACTACCGCGCGGCCATTGGCCTCTACCGCCGCCTGCTGGTCACCGCCCGGAGTCGCCGCCAGGAGTTTACCGCCTGGAGCGGGCTGATGCAGACCTACTTCGCCCTCGACCAGTACGACTCGACGCGCTACTTCGCCCAGCAGATCGTGGCGGCGGGCAACGCCGGCCTCGACGCGCAACACCAGGCGCTGCTGCTGAGCGGTAAGGTGGCCCTGGCGCAGGACCGCCCCGACGACGCCGTCGACTTCTTCCTCTCGACGCTCAACACCGCCAAAGATGCCTACGGCGCGGAGGCACAGTACCTGATGGCGAAGGTCTTCTACGACCAGGGGAACCACGAGCAGTCGCTCGAAACGCTCTACGACCTAAACCAGAGCTTCTCGCAGTACACCGACTGGCTGGACCGCTCGTTTCTGCTGATCGCCGACAACTTCGCCGCGCAGGGCGAGCTGTTTCAGGCGCGGGCCACGCTGCGCTCCATCGCCGAGAAGTCGCCCAACGCCAAGACGCGCGCCGAGGCGCAGGCCAAGCTGACGGAGCTGGACCAGCGAAAGCAAGAAGCCCCCGCTGAGGACACCACCTTCGCCAACTAGCGGCCCGCCGGTCCGTGTGGTCGGCCGGGGCGTTCGTCCCGCCCCAGCCGTCGGGAACGCGTGCGCCTCTCCCGGTCCTTTCTACTTTTGCTGCCCCATGCTACAACTCCAGACGCTCCGCGAGCAGACCGCCGACGTGGTGGCCGGCCTCCTGAAAAAACACGTGCCCAACGCCCAGATGGCCGTCGATCGGGTGCTGGCGCTCGACGAGCAGCGCCGCCGCGCCAAGAGTGCCCTCGACGACACGCAGGCCGAAGCCAACCGCCGCGCCAAGGAGATCGGCCAACTGATGCGCGAGGGGCGGCGCGACGAGGCGGACGCCGCCAAGCAGGCCACCGCCGAGCTGCGGGGCCGTACGAAGGAGCTGAGCGAGACGCTGGACCAAGCCGAAGCCGCGCTGCAAGCCGCGCTGGTCGAGCTGCCCAACCTGCCGCACGCGAGCGTGCCCGAGGGCCGCACCGCCGACGACAACCAGGTGGTCCGCGAACGGGGCGAGCGCCCTACCCTGGCCGACGACGCCCGCCCCCACTGGGAGCTGATCCGGCAGCACGACCTGATCGACTTCGACCTGGGCGTGAAGGTGACCGGCGCGGGTTTTCCTGTCTACAAGGGGCGGGGGGCGCGGCTGCAACGGGCGCTGATCAACTACTTCCTCGACCAGGCGCTCGCGGCGGGCTACGTGGAGATTCAGCCGCCCGTGCTGGTGAACGCCGACTCGGCCTACGCCACCGGTCAACTTCCCGACAAGGAGGGGCAGATGTACCACGCCACCGCCGACGACTTTTACCTGATTCCTACGGCCGAGGTGCCCATCACGAACCTCTACCGCGACGTGATCCTTGCGCCCGCCGACCTGCCCGTGCGGCACGTCGGCTACACGCCCTGCTTCCGCCGCGAGGCGGGCTCGTGGGGCGCGCACGTGCGGGGCCTAAACCGCCTGCACCAGTTCGACAAGGTGGAGATCGTGCACGTGAGCGCCCCGGAGGCTTCGTACGACGCGCTGGAGGCGATGCTCACCTACGTCGAGGGTCTACTCACGAAGCTCGAACTGCCCTACCGCGTGCTGAACCTCTGCGGCGCCGACGTCAGCTTTACGGCCGCCAAGACTTACGACCTGGAGGTGTGGTCAGCGGCGCAGGCGCGCTGGCTGGAGGTCAGCTCCGTGAGCAACTTCGAGGCCTACCAGGCTAACCGCCTCAAGCTGCGCTACCGCCCCGAGGGCAGCAAAAAAACCGAGCTGCTGCACACCCTCAACGGCAGCGCCCTGGCCCTGCCCCGCATCGTGGCGGCCCTGCTCGAAAACAACCAGACGCCCAGCGGCATCCGGATGCCCACCGTGCTCCATCCTTACCTCGGCTTCGACCGTATATAGCTTCCGTATTAGCATAAAGCGTTAGGTGTTAGGTGTTAGGTGTTCGCTTACGTCACGCACGATGCCCACGCACGTTGAGCGTCCAACTTTTTACGCCCGATTTCAACCCTATGAAAGACTACGCGATCCGCAAGGCCACCAAGGAAGACGTGCCCGCCCTGTTCGACCTCATCAAAGAGCTGGCCGTGTTTGAGAAGGCCGTCCGCGAAGTGGAGACTTCTAAAGAAGACCTGCTGCGCGACGGCTTCGGCGAGCGTCCGCTGTTCGGAGCCTACGTGGCCGAACAGGGGGGCGAAGTAGTCGGCGCCGCCTTCTACTACTGGCGTTACTCAACGTGGAAGGGGAAGATGCTCTACCTCGAAGATTTGATCGTGAACGAGGCGCACCGCCGCCGGGGCCTGGGCGACCGTCTCTTTGAGCAGATGGTGCGTGTGGCCACGGAGAACGACGCCAACGGCATCTCGCTACAAGTGCTGGACTGGAACGAAGACGCCATCGAGTTCTA
>JBARYS010000292.1:0-1758 GCA_049648155.1 Catalinimonas sp.
GACCAACACCACCCAGCCCGCCGACCCGCGCGGCCTCTGGGCCACCAAGCTCAAGACCGCCCGCGAGAAGGGCGCGGCGGCGGTGCTGGCCGTCCGCCACCCCGACGACGAGGCGTTCGAGGCCATCCTCGAAACCTACGGGGAGTACCTCTCCGAAGACCGTATGAGCTTCACCGGTCCCGACTCGCTCACGCCCTTCGCGGTGGTGACGGTGCGCCCCTCGCTGGGGGCCAAGCTGGCGGGCCTCACGAAGCGTAACTACCAGCGGCTCAACCTGCCGATGCGCCCTGAACAGCGGCAGGCGCTGATGCGGAAGAGCCGCCCGGCGCAGGTCCGCCTGCAGGCCGATCGCGACGTTTCGCCCTTCACGACCGAGAATGTGCTGGGCGTGATCGAGGGCGGCGAGCACCCTGACGAGGTGGTGGTGATCACGGCGCACTACGACCATCTGGGCCGGCGCGGCAACGTGATCTACAATGGGGCCGACGACGACGGCTCGGGCACGGCGGCCGTGATGGAGATGGCCGAGGCGTTCGCCGCCGCCGCCGCCGACACGCAACAGCCGCCGCCCCGCCGGAGCATCCTCTTCATGGCCGTGACCGGCGAGGAGAAGGGGCTGCTCGGCTCGGAGCACTACGCTCAGTTTCCGGTCTTCCCCATCGAAGCGCACGTGGCCAACCTCAACATCGACATGATCGGCCGGACGGACCCGGCGCACGAGGGCGACGACGACTACCTCTACCTGATCGGCTCCGACCGCCTCTCGGCCGAACTCCACGAGCTGAGCGAAGAGGTGAACCGCACCTACGGCGACCTCGACTTCGACTACACTTACAACGCACCCGACGACCCCAACCGCTTCTACTACCGCTCCGACCACTACAACTTCGCCCGCCGGGGCGTGCCCGTCATCTTCTACTTCAGCGGCGTCCACGAGGACTACCACCGCCCCACCGACACGGTCGAGAAAATCAACTTCGCCCGCGCCGAGCGCATCACCCGCCTGGTTTTCTACACCGCCTGGGAGCTCGCCAACCGCCCGGAACGGGTGAAGGTGGACTGATTTCTTGGTCTTTTGGCTGCCCGTTTTTTTGATTTCTTGGTTGCCTGTTGACTGGTATTATCGCTCGGCGAAGTTTGTGACTCTGCCGTTTTACTCTCTTGACCGAACGCTACGCGAGCGCATACTTTTTCGTAAGGAGTTCAGAGGCTTGAAGTCCGAGCGGGGCCGCCCGGCAGTTGCAAACTCAGACAGCAGTCAGAAGATATAACCGCATACTTTGAGTGGCTTCAAGAGGTCGATCTGAATAGCAGTGTGCCGGTGTGCGGGGTTGAGGAAGCAGCGAATTAAGCGACCGAAAGACCAAACAACCAAACAGTCATCGCTTCCGGACCCAGTGGACAAACTTCTGGACGGCGTCGTCGGCGCGAAGGGCTTCCAAGGTGTTGTAGTCGCGGCCTAATCGTCGTAAAGCACGTGCAGGTGCCTGTGGCAGGGGCGGCAGAGGTTCAGGCCGCGCGTGTGCAGCTCCCATTTGTCGAAGCGCCGCCGGAACTGCTTGCGGCGGTGGTTGGTCTTCGGGATGAGGTGGTGGAAGGTCAGCGGCTGGTCAGGGCGCTCACAGAGCTGACAGGTACCCCACTTTTCTCGCTTCGTGACGGGTATTTTCATGGTGGCAAGCAGGTGGTCGGTGCGTGCGGCGGGGCCGGCGGGCAGACCCTTTCGTAACAACGCGCGGCGGCGGGAGGCTCCCCCGG
>JBARYS010000293.1:0-4787 GCA_049648155.1 Catalinimonas sp.
GAATAAGAGTTCCCACTTATAGTCGTTTGACGGTCTGCCGAACCAGTCTTATGCTCTATCAGACAGTTACATAGTAACCGCACGATGCCGGTCAGGAGGCGGAGCTCCCCGCAGTAACGTTTTACTCAGCAACCGGCTGACGAGAGACATACCATCAGCCGGATACGTCACGGCAAGTAAAAGTCGAATACCAGTTCGTTCATGCACTTAAAATGTCCCTTCGGGCACTTGTCGTGGCCGATCTTCGAGCAGGGGCGGCAGCCGAGGCGGTTGTTCTCGAACACCACGAAGCGTGTGCGGTAGGGGTACATACCGAACTTAGGCGTAGTGCTGCCCCAGATGGAGTAGATCGGCTTCTGAAAGGCGGCCGCCACGTGCATCAAGCCCGTGTCGTGTGTGAACACCGCCCGTGCGCCCCGCACCAGCGATGCGGACTGGTTGAGGTTGTACTGCCCGCAAGCGTTGTGGACGAGCGCCTTCTTGCCGAGTTGCCGCAGGCCGTCCTCGTACGGCTCGGAGCCGGCGTTACGCGCGAAGAAGCGGACGATCTCGTCGCCCACGGCGCGGTCTTCGGGGCCGCCCAGCAGCACGATGGGCTTGTTGATTTTGTCGCACAGCTCGATCATGCGGGGCAGCGGCAGGCGCTTGGTGGCGTGCTGCCCGCCGATGGCGTAGGCCACGTACTCCTTCCGGTGGGTCTCGGGCAGCCAGTCGCGCTCCACCTCGTCTTTGTAGGGAATGAAGTAGTCGAGTCCGCCGCCGTCGTCGTACGCGCCCAGCGGAGCCACCGTGTCGAGGTAGCGGTCCACAATGTGTCGGTTCGGCAGGCGGTCGATCTTGGCCCGCACCAGCAGGTACTTTTGCCGGTTGAGCTTATCGAAGCTCCGCGACGGCACGCGCAACGCCGCCTTGATCAGGGCTGTCCGCAGGTTGCGATGCAGGTCGATCACGTAGTCGAAACGCTCGGCCCGCAGCGCCTTGATCAGCGCCGCCAGCGTGGTGTCGAGCCGGTGCACGCGGTCCACGTGCGGGTTGTCGGTGAGCAGTGGCTCGAACGTCGGTTTGGTGGCGTAGTGCAGCTCCACGTTCGGAACTTGTTGCTTCAGCGCGCGCACCACCGGCGTGGTTAGTACGATGTCGCCGATGGAAGAGAAGCGGAGGACGAGGATTTTCACGGTCAGGGTTACGTGCGGAGCGGGGGCGTCCCGCAAAGGTGCGTCGCACGGCTCAATGACGGCCCCCGACGCGCCGGGCGTAGTTCATCACGTAGCTTTGCGGCCTTTCCTGACCCCCCTCCTCCGCATGGCTTTTAAACCGATTCAATCCGCCCTTCTCTCTGTCTACCACAAGGACCGCCTCGACGTGCTGGTGCCCCTTCTGCACGACCTCGGCGTGCGCCTCTACTCGACCGGGGGCACGCAGCGCTTCATCGAGGAGTTGGGGGTGCCCGTGACGGCCGTCGAAGACCTCACGGGTTACCCGTCGATACTGGGTGGGCGGGTGAAGACGCTCCACCCGAAGGTGTTCGGCGGTATCTTGGCGCGGCGCGACCGGGACGACGACCAGCAGCAGACGGCGCAGTATGAGATCCCGAGCATCGACCTGGTGGTGGTGGACCTCTACCCGTTCGAAGAGACGGTGGCCTCCGGAGCCGACGAGGCGGACATCATCGAGAAGATCGATATTGGCGGCATCGCGCTGATTCGGGCGGCGGCCAAAAATTTCCGCGACGTGCTGATCTGCTCCTCGCGGACACAGTACGGCGCGTTGGAAGCGCTGTTGCGCGAAAAAAAAGGCGCTACGGAATTGGCCGACCGCCGGCGCTTTGCCCGGCGTGCGTTCGACGTCACCTCGCACTACGACACGGCGATCCACCAGTACTTTGCCCACGAAGTGGCCGACGAACCGCTGCCCTTCAAACAGAGCCTGCCGGAGGTACGCACGCTGCGCTACGGCGAGAACCCCCACCAGCGGGGGCGCTTCTACGGGCCGCTCGACCAGATACTTGAGCAGTTGCACGGCAAGTCGCTCTCCTACAACAACTTGGTAGACATTGACGCGGCCGTGTTGCTGATCGACGACTTCGCCGACACGCCCGCCGACCGTACCACGTTTGCCATCCTGAAGCACACCAACGCCTGCGGACTAGCCACCGCCGCCACGCCGAAGGAAGCCTACCTCCGCGCGCTGGCGGGCGACCCGGTCTCGGCCTTCGGCGGCGTGGTCGTCACCGACCGCCCCATAGACCAACCCACCGCCGAGGAGCTGCACAAGCTCTTCTTCGAAGTCTTAATTGCGCCCGACTTCGACGAGGAGGCGCTGAACGTGTTGAGGCAGAAGAAGAACCGCGTGCTGCTGCGCCGCCACCCCACCGACCTCACGGGGCCACAGTTCAAGACGCTGCTGAACGGCGTGATCGAACAGGACCGCGACCTCAAGGTGGAGACCGCCGACGACCTCACGTGCGTCACGCAGCGCTGCCCTACCGACGCCGAGACGCGGGCACTGCTGTTCGCCGTGCGGGCGGTGAAGCACGCCAAGTCTAACACCATCGTCCTGGCGAACGAAGACCAACTGATTGCCGGCGGCGTGGGGCAGACCTCGCGGGTGGATGCCCTCAAGCAGGCTCTCGACAAGGCGCGGCACTTCGGCTTCGACGTGGCCGGTTGCGCGATGGCTTCCGACGCCTTCTTCCCCTTTCCCGACTGCGTCGAGATCGCCCACGCGGCGGGGGTACGATCTGTCATCCAGCCCGGCGGCTCCATCCGCGACCAGGATTCCATCGATTTCTGCAATGCCCACGACGTGGCGATGGTCACCACCGGCGTCCGCCACTTCAAGCACTAATAGTTGGTGGTTTGGTTGCCGGGTTGCCGGGCTGCCAAGGTGGCAATCCAGCGGTCCAGCCGATCCGGCAACCCGGTAACCATCTTGGTAAAGAACAAATTTATTTTTGCAACCCCCGATTCTTGTTTGTGCAGATACTCTAGTGGGGCGGCGGACCTTGCGCGGCAATTGGTCGAGTTTTAATCTTATATCTGCGATACAAAAAGCATTTAATTCACACGTATTCAGATATATGTGTTTGGGGGTCGGAATTAAGCAAGGGGTGCTTATCGAGCATTGTTAAAAATTGGCCTAACTTTGCTATCGTTCCTACGACGCTGGAGATAGTGGTTAGGTTTTCTTGGATCGGTGCAAAAACCGGTACTTTGCCCTTAGCCGCTTGCCCGCGTCCGGAGCGCATTTGCACCCCTTAACGACCATCCTCACGTGGGTTTTTTTGACTTCTTCTCGAGCGAGATCGCCATCGATCTGGGCACCGCCAACACGCTCATCATCTATAAAGACAAGATCGTGGTCGACGAGCCCTCGATCATCGCCATCGACAAGTCGACCGGTAAGGTGCTCGCCATTGGTAAGCGGGCCATGCAGATGCACGAGAAGACCCACGAAAACATCAAGACGATCCGCCCGCTGAAGGACGGGGTGATCGCCGACTTCACGGCTGCCGAGCAGATGATCCGGGGCATGATCAAGATGATCTCCATCAACAAGATGGGACTGTTCGCGCCCTCGCACCGGATGGTGATCTGCATCCCCTCGGGCATCACTGAAGTGGAGAAGCGCGCCGTCAAGGACTCGGCCGAGCACGCCGGGGCCAAGGAGGTCTACATGATCTACGAGCCGCTGGCGGCGGCCATCGGCATCGGCATCGACATTGAGCAGCCCGTCGGGTCGATGATCGTCGACATCGGCGGCGGCACCACCGAGATCGCCGTGATTGCTCTCTCGGGTATCGTGTGCGACCAGTCGATCCGCGTGGCCGGCGACGTGTTCACGAAGGACATCCTCGACTACATGCGGCGGCAGCACAACCTGCTGATCGGCGAGCGCTCGGCCGAGCGCGTCAAGATTGAGGTGGGCTCGGCACTGACTGAGCTCGACAACCCGCCGGCCGACTACGAGATTCGCGGCCGCGACCTGATGACGGGCATCCCGAAGGTGATCAAGGTGAGCTACTCGGAGATCGCCTTCGCGCTCGACAAGTCAGTTTCGAAGATCGAAGAGGCCGTGCTGAAGGCGCTGGAGATTTCGCCGCCCGAGCTTTCGGCCGACATCTACGAGAACGGCATCCACCTGACCGGCGGCGGGGCCATGCTGCGCGGCCTCGACAAGCGGTTGGCGCTGAAGACGAAGCTGCCGATCCACATCGCCGACGACCCGCTGCGGGCCGTGGTGCGCGGCACGGGCATCGCGCTGAAAAACATCGACAACTTCAAGGCCGTGCTGCTGAACCAGTAAATTCGACGTTCGCCGGCGATATTTAACTATCAAGCATCCATAGCTAATCCGGTCATTGATCCCCCTAGCTCCCTTCTCTAAAGGGGAATGGTTCTCGGAGCTATTCCCCCTTGGAGAAGGGGGCTAGGGGGATTAAAATTCTATGAGGTATTCCCGTCGATAATTGATACGGAAGCGCTCCTCCGTTTTTCCTCAAAATGCAACAGCTCTTTCAGTTCTTATTCCGCATCAGGTCGCTGCTGCTGTTTCTGGCGTTGGAGGCGGTCTGCGTCTGGCTCATCGTGCGGAGCAACACTTATCAGGGGGCGGCCTTTTACAACACCGCCTCCGAAGTGCGCGGCGAGGTGCTGCGGGTCAGCGAGGGCGGCCGTGAGTTTGTGAACCTGCGCCAGGTGAACGAGACGCTGGCCACCGAGAACGCCCGCCTGCGCGACTCGCTGGTGCGCCTCCGCCGGCGCGACGAGCGCTACGCCGTCGACACC
>JBARYS010000294.1:0-1731 GCA_049648155.1 Catalinimonas sp.
AACGTAGACGACGCCTTACTCAACGTGCGGGCAATGGGCCCGTGCGCTCGAGTGGGCGAGGGGCGGCGGAGCCGCCCCGGCCGGCCGGACTTTCCAACGAAATGCACCGGGCGGAACAAAGTTTGCCGCTTGCAGCCGTCTGACGACCTGCCGAACACGTCTTCCACGCTACTATAAGAGACGCGAAGCTGGCGGCAGGCGACTTCGACGCGGGTGGCTTCGACGAGGGCGGCTACCGGGAAACACGAGTGCCCGCGGTAAGTAATCTGCATAAAAGGGAGGGTGATGCGGAAGATACGCACGTGAACGTCAGACAAAGATAGATCAATTTTAGCGCAACCTCAGAACCGTGCGGAGGCTCTTTTTCCACCCCCAGCGTGGATAAGTATGTGTCTAACCCGAGCAGGGCGCACAAAGAGCGGCATCAAATTGAAAATCTACGTTGTACTTCTGTCGGCTTATTGCTAATTTTGCCCTCCTTTTTCGGAGGGTGAGCCACCGGTTCCCCGTGCGACTCTTTTGAAAGGAGTGCCGCCCCGGTCGCGGTCTGGATCAAAATACCACATTAAGTCCGTTGTTGATGGATACGCTGAGTTATAAAACCCTTTCGGCCAACAAAGCTACCGCTCAGAAAGAGTGGGTGATTGTCGATGCCCAAGAGGAGGTGCTGGGCCGGCTGGCCAGCCGGGTCGCTTTCATGATTCGTGGCAAGCACAAGCCCGACTTCACGCCCCACGCCGACACCGGCGCGAACGTGATCGTGATCAACGCTGCCAAGGTGAAGCTGACGGGCAAAAAGATGACCGACAAGGTCTACGTACGTCACACCGGCCACCCCGGCGGGCAGCGATTCCAGACGCCCCGCGAGGCGATGGCGAAGTATCCCGAGCGGATCATCGAGCGGGCCGTGCGCGGCATGTTGCCGAAGAACCGCCTCGGCCGTAAGCTCTTCAGCAACTTGTACGTCTTTGCCGGTGCTGAGCACCCGCACGCCGCTCAGCAACCTCAGGAAATCAAACTCTAATCGCGCAACATGGACATTATCAACACCATCGGTCGGCGCAAAACCTCCGTGGCCCGCATCTACATGCAGCCCGGCAACGGCGACATTCAGATCAACAAGCGGGACATCAAGGAGTACTTCCCCAACGAAATCCTGCGGACAATCGTCAACCAGCCGTTCGAGACCGTCGAGGCGACCGGTAAGTACGACGTGAAGGTCAACGTGCGCGGCGGCGGCATCACCGGACAGGCCGAGGCCATCCGCCTGGCGATCTCGCGCGCGCTCACCACGGTCGACGCCGAGATGCGCCCGCCTCTCAAGAAGGAAGGCTTCCTCACGCGCGACCCGCGCATGGTGGAGCGTAAGAAATACGGCCGCCGCAAGGCCCGCCGCCGGTTCCAGTTCAGCAAACGCTAATCCGCTCATGGCCCTCGAAGTTCAATACAAAGACCTGCTCGATGCCGGTGTTCACTTTGGTCACATGACCCGCAAGTGGAACCCGAAGATGGCGCCCTACATCTTTATGGAGCGCAACGGCATCCACATCATCGACCTCAACAAGACGCTCGTCTCCCTCGAAGAGGCGTGCGCCGCCATGAAGCAAGTGGTGCGTTCGGGTCGGAAGATCATGTTCGTTGCCACCAAGAAGCAGGCGCGCGAACTGGTCTCCGAGGAGGCCGAACGCCTCAACATGCCCTACGTGACCGAGCGCTGGCTCGGCGGTATGC
>JBARYS010000295.1:0-3065 GCA_049648155.1 Catalinimonas sp.
CATGGCCGGCGAGCCGCCGGCCGCGCCCCGCACCGAAGCGTAGAGAAGACTCCGTACCCCACCGACCGCCGGATAGCCTCTATCTTGCGCGCCCGCCCCCATCTCTATGCAAACCGTCCTTCTTGCCGGTGCCTCTGGTCACCTCGGCTGCGCCCTCGCCCAAGAGCTTTACCAGCGCAACTACCGCGTGCGGGCGCTGATCCGCGACGCCACCAAAGCCGCGCGGCTCAACCGGACGGCTCACGAGGTGGTGATCGGCGACGCCACGCGGCCCGAGACGCTGCGCGAGGTGGGGCGGGGCGTCGACATCGTCGTGTCGGCCCTGGGCAAGAGCTTGGCGCTCGACGACGATGACCCGGCGGGCTTTATGGACGTGGACCTACGGGGGAACCTGAACCTGCTGGACGCCGTCCGCGACCGGCCGCTGCAAAAGTTTCTGTACGTCTCGGCCTACGGCACCGAGTACTTTCCCGACGTAGTCTACTTCCGCGCACACCGCGCATTTGCCGAGGCGCTGGCCGCGTCGGGCGTGCCCTGCGTGGTGGTGAAGCCGGTAGTGCTCTACGCCTCGTTCCTGGAGCTGATCGAGCTCGGCGGGCGGCGGCCGCTGCGCTACCTCGGCGACGGGGCCGGGCGCACAAACCCGATCTGGGAGGGCGACGTGGCCCGCATCTGCGTGGACGCCCTCAACGGCACGGCCAAGGTGATCGAGGCGGGCGGCGAGGAGGTCTACACCCACAAGGATTTGATCCGCAAGGTGAGCCTGGCCGCCGGGGCGCGTCCGCCCCGCCCGATGCCCTTTTGGCTGGCGCGGGCCACGAGCGTGCCGCTGCGCTTCTCGAACCGCAACCTGTACGACAAACTGGCCCGCGCCCGGGCCGTCGCGGCGCATGACCTGATCGCCCCCCGGCGGGGCACCTTCCCGCTGGAGCGCTACTTCGTGCAGCAGGTCAACCGCAACCGCACCGTTACGGGGTGACGCGCGTCATCCAACCTACCGCCGGGCAGCACGTACTTTTGACCCGTACCTAATTCACAACCTAACCCCGCCGATCATGAAAGTTACCGTCGTAGGTGCCGGCAACGTCGGAGCCACCTGTGCCGACGTCCTGGCGTACCGAGAAATCGCCAACGAAGTCGTTCTCGTCGACATCAAGGAGGGCTTCGCCGAGGGCAAGGCGCTCGACATCTGGCAGAAGTCCCCCATCAACTTGTACGACACGCGCACCGTCGGTGTAACCGGCGACTACGCCCGCACGGCCGGCTCGGAGGTGGTCGTGATCACCTCGGGGCTGCCCCGCAAGCCGGGCATGAGCCGCGACGACCTGATCTCGACCAACGCGGGCATCGTTAAGTCGGTCACCGAGCAGGTGATCCGGCACTCGCCCGAGGCCATCATCGTGGTGGTGTCGAACCCGCTCGACGTGATGACCTACCAGGCGCACCTGACGTCGAACTTCCCCAAGACGCGCGTGATGGGCATGGCCGGTATCCTTGACACGGCCCGCTACCGGGCGTTCCTGGCCGAGGCGCTCAACGTGTCGCCGAAGGACATCCAGGCGGTGCTGATGGGCGGCCACGGCGACACCATGGTGCCGCTGCCCCGCTACACGACCGTAGGCGGCATCCCCGTCACCGAGTTCATCGAGAGCGACAAGCTCGACGCCATTGTGGAGCGCACCAAGAAGGGCGGCGGCGAGCTGGTGAAGCTCATGGGCACATCGGCCTGGTACGCCCCCGGGGCGGGCGCGGCGCAGATGGTCGAGGCCATCGTCCGCGACCAACGCCGCGTGTTCCCGGTCTGCGCCAAGCTCGAAGGCGAGTACGGCATCTCGGACTGCTACCTGGGCGTGCCGGTCATCTTGGGTAAGAACGGCATCGAGCGCATCATCGAACTCGACCTCAACGACGAGGAGAAGGCGCTGCTGGAGACCTCACGCGGCAAGGTTCGCGAGGTGATGGACGTCCTCGACAATATGCCTGCTAAGGTGTAGGCCCCTCTTTTTTTTATCGCAAAAAGCGCCCCGCCGGTAAGGCAGGGCGCTTTTTATTGTTAATGCCAATTTTAAGCGGCACGCAGCCCACCGTGGAAACGCAAAATTTTGCGTCTCCCGGGCGCGTCGGCCCACGCCGATCAAAACTCGAAGTACTCCCCCTCGTCCGGCGCCGGCGCGGCGGCAGAGTCGGGTGCCGCTTCCCGCTGCTTACCCCCGAACAGCGAGCGCAGCTCTTCGCCCTCGCGCTTTAATCCGGCGGCCAGCTTGTTGCGCGTGTAGCCGCCGTCGTAAGCCACCTTGAAGTCGTCGGATGTGCCCCGGATGGTCAGCGGAATTGCGGCATTGCTCAGGCCGTCGTCCTCCACCTGGCCGAACACCGCGTCGGGGTCGGGGCGGCGTAGGCTCGCCATCACTACGCGCAGGCGGTAGTCCATCTGCTGGTCGAACGTGTGCGTACCGGCCACCTCCAGATCGGCGGCGTTCGAGCGGATCGACATTTCCGGCACCGAGATCACGCCTCGCGCAATGCGAACGTGGTTTTCGAGGCGCGAGAAGCGCAGGTTCGCCAGCTCCTCGCGCTTGATGAACAGCGAGAGCGACTGCATCGGGGCGAAGTCGTTCAGTTGACCGTCGGTGATGGTGACGGCGGCGTCGGCCGTGAGGCGGTCGCGACTCACGTTCAGCTCCCGGTCGGCGACCAAGAAAGCGTTGACGGTGGCGCTGAGGCGGCCGCGCAGGTGGTCGCTCCGCAGGAAGTCCTGCCCGAAGTTTTCGAACGCCCAGAAGAGGCTGTCGACGGCCAGTTGCTCTACGCGGCCGCGCGTCTGAATTTCGACGGCGTCGGGGCGGCGGGCGTCGACCACCAGCGAGGCCGCAATCTGCCCCCCGCCCGTTTGCAGCGCCAGCCGTTCGACGCGGGCCACCCGGTCGCGCAGCGAGAGGCGACCCGTGACCCGCCGGGCGTCGAAGCGCCGGAACCGGACCTGCCCTACGTCGCAGTCGATCCGGCCCGAGAGGCGCGGCGAGATCGCGAAGCGGTAAGCCTCCGTTTCGCCCGCCGTCGGTGTT
>JBARYS010000296.1:0-8287 GCA_049648155.1 Catalinimonas sp.
GCCAGTGGGGCTTCAACCGCTTCGACCAGCAGGAGTGGCTGGAGCTCAACACGCTGCGCGGCGTGGCGCGTGGGCAGGTGCGGGGCAACAAGCGAGTGGTGCTCTCGGCCGAGTCGGTGCTGTTCACGCCCTTTAACCTGCTGGGCTTCCGCACGGCCCCGTTCGTGTTTGCCGACTTCTCGGTGGTGGTGCCGAACAACCGGCGGCTCTTTACCGGTCCGCTCTACCAGGGCTGGGGGCTGGGGCTGCGCATCCGCAATGAGCACCTGGCGTTCAACACGTTTCAGCTCCGGCTGGCGTGGTACCCGAACTTGCCCGACAACCCCGCTCCGCTGCGCACCGCCTTCGGGGCGCTTCCCCGTTTCCAGCTGGACGATTTCGACGTGCGGGAGCCGGGCATTTTGCCTTACCGCTAAGGCAAACGGCAACGGACAAGACATGGTATTGTTTAGCGAACACGCTGAAACCTTACCAGATGGGTGGAGGTTATGACCGCGACCGTGCCGACCAACTTTCCCTTCGGCACGCCCGCTCTGCCCCCACCTTTTTGCCGAGCTTGCCCCCCCGTCAAATCATGAGAGTAGCTGTTTTTCGCAAAGAGCATTTCAACGCCGCCCACCGTTTGCACAACCCCGCCTGGGACGACGAAAAGAACCGACAGGCGTTCGGCAAGTGTAACCTTCCCAATTACCACGGTCACAACTACGACCTCTTCGTGCGTGTGACCGGCGAAGTGGAGCCTGCCACAGGCTACGTGATGGACATGAAGGTGCTCAGCGACCTGATTAAAGAGCAGGTCACCGACCGCTTCGACCACAAAAATCTCAACCTCGACGTGCCGGAGTTCCGCACGCTCAACCCCACAGCCGAGCACATCGCCGTGGTCATCCACGGGTTGCTGCGTCCGCACCTGCCCGACCACCTCGACCTGAAAGTAACGCTTTATGAAACTGAACGAAATTTTGTTGAATACCCCGCCGACTAACGGACAACTAAAGAACGGACGAACACACGACCGCGACGAGATGGGCGACGAGCACGTGAGCAGCGGCGGGTACGCCACCCCGCTGCGCCCGGACGCCTTCGACCTGAGCGACGGCGAGAAGATGGACCTGATCGAAGGGCACTTCGCCGAGATCATGCGCACGCTGGGGCTGGACCTCACCGACGACAGCCTGCGCGGCACGCCCCGCCGGGTGGCCAAGATGTACGTGCAGGAGATCTTCAGCGGCCTCAACCCCGCCAACAAGCCCAAGGCCACGCTCTTCGAGAACGCCTACCGCTACGACGAGATGCTGGTCGAGAAAGACATCACGTTCTTCTCCAACTGCGAGCACCACTTCGTGCCGATCTTCGGGCGGGCGCACGTGGGCTACATCTCGAACGGCAAGGTGATCGGTTTGTCGAAGATCAATCGCATCGTGCAGTACTACGCCAAGCGCCCGCAGGTGCAGGAGCGCATGAACGTGCAGATCCTCAACGAGATGCGGGAGGCACTACAGACCGAAGACGTAGCCGTGCTGCTCGACGCCAAGCACATGTGCGTGTCGTCGCGCGGTATCCAAGATAACTCTTCGACCACCGTGACGGCGCAGTACGGCGGGCGCTTCCGCGACGAGGACGTGAAGCAAGAGTTTCTGAAGCACGTCTACCAGAGCACCGCACGCTGAAGCTTCGCGCGAAACTTTCTATTCCCCAACTGTTACCCTAAGTAGCGCCCCGGCCCCGGCAGGGCGCTCATTTTCCCTTACAACTCTTTTATGTCTGCACTCAAAGACAAGCACTTTTTTGTGGTGGGCGGCTCGACCGGCATCGGCTTGGCCCTGACGCAACGCCTCATCGCCGAGGGGGCCGAGGTGACGGCCGCCGCCCGCAACGAGACCGACGAGCTGAGGGCCACCGGCGCACACTACCTGAAGCTGGACGTGACCGAGCCACTGGACGACCTGGCCGGGCAACTGCCCGCCGCCCTGCACGGTGTGGCCTACTGCCCCGGTTCCATCACGCTGAACCCATTCTTGCGGCTGAAGGACGAAGACTACCTGCGCGACTTCAACCTGAACGTGCTCGGCGCGGTGCGGGTGCTGCGGGCGGCCTTCAAGCCGATGAAGCAGGCCGGCGGGGCCGGTGTGGTGCTGTTCTCGACCGTGGCCGCGCGGGTAGGCATGGGTTTCCACGCCTCCATTGCCACGGCCAAGGGTGGCCTGGTCGGCCTCGGGCAGTCGCTCGCCGCCGAGTGGGCACCGTCGCACATCCGTGTGAATCTAGTGGCCCCGTCGCTCACCGACACGCCGTTGGCCGGGCGGCTGCTCAACAACGACGACAAGCGCGAGGCCGCCGATAAGCGCCACCCGCTGGGGCGGCACGGTCAGCCCGAAGACGTCGCCGCGATGGCTGCTTTCCTGCTCTCAGACCAGTCGGGTTGGGTGACGGGGCAGGTGTTCGGCGTCGACGGTGGCCTTTCGACTCTCAAATAGGCTTTTCTGCCGACATCGGGCGCGGGAGGAGCCGAGAATCAAATTTATCGGGCGCGGGGCCACGCCGAGACGTTGCCGGCCGTCGGTAGGTGTAGGTTGTGTTGGCATGGAGGATGGTTTCACGGTTTCGTGCGTCTTTCTACACGTATTCAAGACGTTTGAGGTGGGCGATTGCGGGGCCGCCTAGGTAGCGCATCGGCCAATGAAAGCGGCGCAGAATACGGGCAAAAAGCACCGAAAGCATCCGCAGGCTCCATGTCAACATGACCTAGTAACTTTATTGTTGCCTATCATCTTTCTTCCGCGCTAGTTGAGCTTCCTCATGAGATTCTTTCTACTCGCCGGTCTGCTCCTGTTTGGGGCCGTCGGTGCACGCGCCACGCACATTGTCGGCGGGGAGATCACCGTCGAGCACGAGGTCGACAACGACTACCGGGTGTCGCTGAATCTCTACTTCGATGACGTCAACGGCAACCCCGACGCGCTCGACGCGGTCGTCACGCTGACGGCCTTCAGCAAATCGACCAACGGTCAGGTAGAGCGCTTTTCGCTCTTCGAGGTAGCCTCCACACCCGTGGAGTATACCGACCCCAACTGCGTGCGCGAGGGCTCCGACCGCGTCGAGACCACCCTCTACCGATACAGCGAGGTGTTTACGCTCGACCCGCTGCAATACACCGACCCGGCGGGCTACTACCTGATCTGGGAGCGCTGCTGCCGCAACAACGTCATCACGAACATCATCGCCCCACAGGACGCCGGGCAGACGTTCTACATGGAGATGCCGCCCCTGATCCGCGACGGGGCGACCTTTCGCAACTCCTCCCCCAACCTGTTTGCGCCGCTGAGCGACTACGCCTGCGTCGGCGACCCGTTCTTCTTCGACTTTTCCGGTACCGACCAGGACGGCGACTCGCTTGCTTATTCGCTGGCCGTGCCGTTGCAGGGCAACAGTGGGCCGGTCGACGGGCTCATCATCCCCCCGCCCACGCCCGGGCCTTACGCCCCCGTCCGTTGGCTGACTGGTTTCAGCAATGCGGTGCAAATCGCGGGGCCCGACCCGCTGGGCATCAACCCACTGACCGGCTTCGTGACGCTGACGGCCGGGCAATCGGGCCTGCACG
Source organism: Catalinimonas sp. (assembly GCA_049648155.1). Taxonomy (GTDB): domain Bacteria; phylum Bacteroidota; class Bacteroidia; order Cytophagales; family Flexibacteraceae; genus JBARYS01. The sequence continues at coordinate 3,602 of JBARYS010000296.1, forward strand.
TGTTCGCGGTGAAGTGCGAGGAGTTTCGCGACGGCGTGAAGATCGGCGAGGTGAGGCGCGAGTTTCAACTGCTCGTGGTGGAGTGCGAGCGCAACGACCCACCCGACGCGCAACTGGTCAACCCCAACACGGGCGAGCTGTACGTGGCCGGGGATACGATACGCCTGAAGCCGGGCGGGCCGCGCTGCCTGCCGCTGATCGGGGCCGACTTCGACCAGGAGCAAGTACTCTCTGGGCGGGCGGTGGCGATCAACTTTCCCGATTACCCCGGGGCCGTGCTGGTCACCGGGCAGGGGCCCGTCAACTCGGCCGAGAACCCTTCGGACACAATCCTGATGCAACTCTGCTTCGACTCCTGCCTGGCGAGCCTCGACGTACCCCTCGAGATCGACCTGATCGTACAAGACAACGGCTGCAGTCGCCCCAAGACCGACACGATCCGCCTGGTGATCGAGGTTCCGCCGGTCGGCAACGAGGCACCCACGGCCACGGTGGCTTCGCTGGTCGAGAACGACACGCTCTCTATTTTCTCCGGCCAGCAGACGCAGTTCGACGTGCTCGGCTTCGATCCCGACGACCGGCCGGTCGTCACGCGGGCCTACGGCACGGGCTTACAGTTGCCTTTCTACGACATGCGCTTCGCCTCGTCGCCCTTCGGCGACAGCCTGCGCGGCACGTTCTCGTGGTTGCCGCCCTGCCGTCCAGACATCTTGGGCTTCTACCAGGTAAACTTCGTGGTCACCGACGAGAGCTGCCTACAGCCCCTCTCCGACACGGTGATCGTCTGGCTAGAGGTGCTGCCCGAGCCGAACGAGGCCCCCACGGTGCGTAAGCTGCTCGACGGCGACACCGTAGTGCTGGAGGTAGACCAGGGGCTGGCGTTTCGGGTAGAGGGCACAGACCCCGACGAGCGCTTCATCAGGCTTCGCGCCGAGGGCGACGGCTTCGCGCTCAGCGACTACAACATGCGTTTCAATGAGAGCACCGCCACGCGTAGCGTCGAAAGTATCTTCTTCTGGACGCCCACCTGCGCCGACTTCAACGCGCAGGGCGACGGATACTTTGTCGTCAACTTCGTCGGCAACGATGACCACTGCCAGCGCCCCCTGCAAGACACGACGCGGGTGTGGCTGCGCGTCGAAACAGCGGACCTGCCCGCCACGCTCTCTACCGACCTCGAAGTACTGAGTCTGGGCGACGTCCCCGTGCCCCGCGTTGAGATGCTGGCCGGACGAGACACGACGTTTCAACTGTTCGCCGACGACCTCGATACGACCGACCTGCGGCTCGACGCCTACGGGGTGGGCTTCGACCTGGCCGACGCCGGCATGAGCTTCCAAAACCGACAGGGCCGGATAAGTTTGGTCTCGCCCTTCACGTGGGCTCCCGAATGCGGTATGCTCGCCGCGAACCCGTACCGCGTGGTGTTCCGGCTGACGGAGAACGCTTGCCCCGGCCGGCGTGTCGACTCGCTGGTGCTGGACTTGCACATCATCGACTCGCTGGAGCGCCCCATCGTTGATCCGCCCAACGTCTTCTCCCCCAACGGGGACGACCGGAACGACGTGTTCATACTGCCCACCCTGCCGCCCGACAACTGCCAAGACCGCTTCGTGAGCGTGCGCGTCTATAACCGTTGGGGGCAGGAGGTCTACGCTACGCAGTCGCGCGATTTTTTGTGGGACGGCGGTGCGTCGCCTTCGGGCACCTACTACTACGTGGTCGAGTACGAGCGGAAGAACTACAAGGGCTGGGTACAACTCATGCGGTAACCACCGCTGTGGGGGAAGTGCCTCTTCCGAAGGGTCTTTTATCTAAATGCACGAGTTGGATACTTGAAAACACACCGCTTTCGCGTGATCTGAAAAAGCTTAAAGCGTGTTTGGATTTTGCTTTTGGAGCGAACGCCGCCAAATTTCGTTTTGAACGAGTCGAGAGGAGTGAGCGTAGCCCAAGTTACGTGATCGAAGCGCGAGGAAGTGCAGCATGAAACTTGGCGAGAACAGCCCAAAGGGCAGAGTCCAAACACGCTCTTACACTTACTGCCACCTCACGCACTCCGCCGGGCAGTTGCTGGTAGTGCCTGCGAGCGAGCGGGGCGTCACGGCAGGCGGTGACCTTCTCACAAAGTTCTGCTGATCAGCGCGCGGAGTTGCGCCGACCGCGTCACTCGCTTCTCGGCGCTACCGGTTTTTCTATGCCTACTGCCCTCCTCCTGATCTTCGTTCGCCACCCCGTGCGCGGCCAAGTAAAGACCCGCCTGGCGCGTGCCGTCGGCCCCGACCGTGCCCTGGCGGTGTACGAGCGCCTGCTCGACCACACGCTCCGCGTCACCCGGCCGCTGCCCGCCGTCAAGCGCGTGCATTACGCCGCCGAAATCCCCACCGCCGACCGCTGGGCCGCCGCAAACTACGAACGGCGACCGCAGCCCACCGGCGACCTGGGCGACCGCATGCGTACGGCGTTCGAGGTGGCCTTCCGGGAGGGCCACGAGCGCGTCGTGATTGTGGGGAGCGACTGCCCCGGCCTCACCACCGGCGTACTGGAGAGCGCTTTTGAAGCCCTCGGAACCCACGACGTGGTGCTCGGCCCCGCCGAAGATGGTGGGTACTACCTCCTCGGCATGAAACACCTGCACCCGGAGCTGTTTGCCGACAAACCCTGGAGCACGCCGCAGGTACTCGCCAACACGCGCGCCGACTTGATACGCCTCGCCCTAACCCACCACGAACTGCCGCCCCTCAACGACGTGGACGAAGCGACTGACCTGCCGCTCGGCTGGTAGCACCACCTGACAACATCTCAGGCCCACTCGCACGGCGGCAGGGCGTTGCAACCCGAACGGTTAGCTTTGTAGGACATGTTGCCTTGGGTTCGCCGCACGCTCCTCCCGGCCGCAGTCTTGGTGCTGTTGTTCGTCCGCCTCTACCGCCTCGCGGGGGGAGCGCTGTGGAGCTACGACGCCGCCGCCAACTGGGACGCCGCCCGCCGCATCGCCGCCGGCGACCTTTCGCGCATGTTCACCCACGCCGCGCCGAGCACACAGTTCCTCTTCGGCGGCCTCGCCACCTTCCTGCCGCATTTCTACCGGCACGAGTGCATCAACATCGCCGTGGGCGTGGCGGCACTGCTGCTGTGGAGCCGGTGGTGCGCCCGGCGCTGGGGGTGGTCGCCCGCCGAGTCGGCCGCGTGGCTACTCTGGACCGGAACCACCTTCTTCCTCACCGCCACCAACCGGGAGATCAGCGGGCAAATGGCCGCACTCGGCCTCACCGCCGGCGCACTTCTGGCGCTGCAACGGGGCCACTGGACGTGGGCGGCGCTGCTCTTCGGCGGTGCGTTCACCTTCTACTACATGGCGCTGACCTTTCTGCCGGTGGGCCTGCTGCTGGCTCGGGAGCGTTGGCACGAGCACCGGTTGGTCGGCTGGGCGAAGCTGGTGGGCGTGGGGCTGCTGCCGCCCCTCCTCTACGTCGCCGTGGGTACGTTGGCGGGGCTCCGCTGGTATCACTACCCCGCCGGCGTGGTGCTCTGGACCTTTGGCCGCCTGCTGACGCCCTGGCTGGAGCCCGCTAACGTGCCGGACGAATCTTACTACTCCGTGTCGATCTTCGGCAACCTAGGCTTCTACGTGCGCTACCTCTGGTCGTTCGAGCAGCCGCTGCTGCTGCTCTCCGTGCCGGTGGTGGCCGTGGCCTTCCGGCGGATGTCGTGGGCAGGTTGGGCGGCGGCGGCCTACCTACTGCTGATGGTGCTCGTGTTGCCCCGTGCGCCCCGGGTGCTGCTCTTCGTGGTGCCGCTGACCTACGGCGTCGCCTGGGTCGCTTGGCGGCGCGTGCTGCCCCGCTTTAGCTGGGTGGTGCCGGCGCTGGGACTCTGCTGGAACGGGTGGGCACTCGTGCAATGGGTCTACCCGTACGACACGACGAGCTACGACGAGCTGGCCGATTACCTACGAGAGCAGGGCATCGACCGGCTGGTGACCACCGTGGGGCGGGGCGTGGAGGCGTTCGCCCCCGAAGTAGCGGTCACGGCGGCCCTCGACCCCGAGACCGTGGGCGTGCAGCGTGCCTTGGGTGTGCGCTACCTGCTGGTCGACGACTACCACCGGGTGGCGGGCGTGGCGGGCTTCGGGCCGTACGCCGCCGGGCGGGAGGTCTGGTCCGCCCACGAGCCTTCGCTGCTGCTGCCGCTGCTCCACCTGGAGCACGCCGAGTTTGCCGACCGCTCCTACCGCGAAGTGATGGAGCTGCACCGCACCATGCGCGCCGACACCGTCCACCTGCGCCTGATCAGGCTAGAATAGCCGCGCCCTAGCGGAAGTCGATCTCGTAGTACGTCGTCCGGTGTTCGGCTCCATCGAGGTGCACTTTGCCCTGCCGGAAGGCAAACGAACGCCCCGTGCGGCGGCCGGTGTGATCTAGTACCCACACGCGCCCCCGGCGGCGCTTCAGTTGCAGATCGGCCACGACGGGCTCCAGCAGCAGGGGCGCTTCGCCGGGCGCAACCAGCCGGCCGTCGTCGCTGATCTCCATGCCGGTGTTGCGGGCGCGCGCCACGGTGGTCACCAGCCAGCGGTCGGCGGCCGACAGCGGGCGCTCGCGGTCCAGGCTGGTCAGCAGCACCACGCGGAAGCCGGGAGCGGCGGCTACGGAGACGTCGTCGAGCCGGTGCGTGGCCGTTCCG
>JBARYS010000297.1:0-2368 GCA_049648155.1 Catalinimonas sp.
GGACAACCGCGCGCTACTCACCAGGAATTTGCCGGGCGCGTGACGGTGCGCGACACCGTAGAGATCAACGCCCACGCCACCCACGTGATGGGCACCATCGTGGGCAGTGGGGTGCGGGCCGACGCGCGCGGCATGGCAACGGAAGCACTGCTGGACGTTTGGGACTTCAACAACGACGCCGCCGAGATGGCCGCTGCCGCCGGTGAACTGCTGCTCTCGAACCACTCGTACGGCACGGTGGCAGGGTGGCACGGCAACACGTGGTACGGCGACGTCACCGTCAGCCAAGTGGAGGACTGGCGCTTCGGCTTCTACGACGCCCGCGCCCGCCAGTGGGACGAGATCGCCCGCGACGCACCCTACTACCTGATCGTAAAGTCGGCGGGAAACGACCGCGACGACAACGCCCCCCCGAGCGGCGGCACCCACCAAGTATTTACGGACGGGCGGTGGCAGACCAGCACCTACCCGCGCCCCAAGGACGGCGGCGCGGACGGCTACGACTGCATCGCGACCTACGGAACGGCCAAGAACATCGTCACGGTCGGGGCCATCGCCGCCCTGTCCGAAGGTTACACGGAAGCCGACGCAGTAGAGATTGCCCCCTTCAGCGGCTGGGGACCAACCGACGATGGCCGCATCAAACCCGACCTGGTGGCGAGCGGCATCGACGTCCTCTCCGCCGACGCTCACACCGACGAGGCTTACGGCTACCGAACGGGCACTTCGACGGCCGCCCCCGCCGTGACCGGCGCGCTCGCGCTCTTGCAGCAGCAGCACCACGACTTGCGCGACACCTACATGAGGGCCGCCACGCTGAAGGGCCTCGCCATCCACACCGCCGACGAAGCCGGCCCCGCCGCCGGGCCCGACTACGTTCACGGCTGGGGGGTGCTCAACACCGCCCGCGCCGCCACCGTGCTGTCGAACACCGACGGCGTACACCTGATCGAAGAGCAGTCGCTGCACAACGGACACGGGCACACCTACATGGTCGAGGCCGACGGCACGTGCCCGCTGCGAGTCACGTTGAGCTGGACCGACGTGCCGGGCACGCCCCCCGCCCGCGCCCTCAACCCCCGGGCACCTGTGCTGGTGAACGACCTGGACCTGCGCCTGATCGGTCCCGACGGTCAGGAACACCTGCCCTACACGCTGAACCCCGCCCACCCGGGCCGGCCAGCCGCCCACGGCGACAACTTTCGTGACAACGTTGAGATGGTCTATCTCGACGCGCCCGCCGCCGGTACGTACGTGGTGCAGGTAGCGCACAAAGGCGAGCTGGTCGACGGCCCGCAACCGTTCTCGCTGCTCCTGAGCGGGCAACGTGCGACTGCCGCCCTCTCGCTCGACGGCCTCGGCGGTTCGGCTTTCTGTACCGGCGGGGTGCTCGACGTGTCCTTCACGGCATCCGGGGCTTTCGACGCGGGCAACGTGTTCACGCTGGAGCTGTCCGACGCCGACGGTAGCTTCGACGCTCCACGTGCGCTCGACACGCTGCGCGGGGCTCACTTGGGCACCTTCCGGACCATACTACCGGATGACCTCCCTCCGGGGGATGCTTACCGCGTGCGTATCCGGGCGAGCCGCCCCGCCGTCACCGCGTCGGGCGATACCTCCTTCGCCGTTCGTCGGCGCCTCGACCCACCCGCCGTCGGCGGACCGAGTGAGGTGTGCGTGGGCGAGACGCTGCAACTGCGCACGCTGCTGGTCGAGGGGGCCACCTACCAGTGGCACGGCCCCGATAACTTCAGGTCGGCCACGCAAAATCCGGTCATCAAGGACTTTACCGCCGCACAAGCGGGTACTTACACGCTGGTCGTCACGCGGCACGGCTGCCCCTCTCCCCCGGCTACCTTCCAAGTTGCGGTGGCCGACGCGCCGGTCATCCGGCTTAGTCGCTCCGAAGGGATGCTCTACGCGAACGGCGGGGGCCGCTACCGGTGGTTCCGCAATGGGCAGCCCCTCCCCGGCAGCGACGGGCACCCCCACCACCGCCTTCAGGGGCCGGGCGTCTACCACGTGACGGCGCAAAACGTGGCGGGGTGCCGGGAGAGCTCCGACACTCTCCGGGTGCATCTCCCCCCGACGGCGTCCGGACAAGCACCGACCGGACAGGCCCACCGGACTTACGAAGAGGAGCGCACCACGGGAGCCGCCGACCGGCCAGCGGAGAAGAGCCGCGTGTTTCCGAACCCGTCGCGGGGGATTACCCACCTCATCTACCAGCCGCAGGCAAACGAGCAGACACTCCGCTACACGCTCTATCACAGCACCGGGCGGCGCGTCACCGGCGGCACCGCGAAGCTCGCTTGGGGGCGGCCGACGCGCGTACGGGTATCGCTACACGACCAACCGGCGGGTATGT
>JBARYS010000298.1:0-2109 GCA_049648155.1 Catalinimonas sp.
TCTCGGCGCTGCTGCACGCCGGGGCCGACAAGGTGTCGATCAACTCGGCGGCGGTGCGGCGGCCCGACCTGATCGACGAGCTCGCCAACGAGTTCGGGGCGCAGTGCGTGGTGGTCGCTATCGACACGCGCCACGTCGGCGGCGAGCACGTGGTCCACACGCACGGGGGCCGCACGCCGACCGACCTCCGCACGCTGCCCTGGGCCGAAGAGGTGGAGCGGCGCGGCGCGGGCGAAATCCTGCTGACTTCGATGGACACCGACGGCACGAAGGCGGGCTTCGCTCTGGAACTTACCGCCGAGGTGGCACGCCGTGTGAGCATTCCGGTCATCGCCTCGGGCGGGGCAGGCACGGTCGAACACTTCGCAGAAGTCTTCACCGACGGCGGGGCCGACGCGGGGCTGGCGGCCAGCATCTTCCACTTCCGTGAGATTGAAATCGCCCGGCTGAAGGGCTACTTGCGGGAGCAGGGGGTAGCGGTGCGGGGTTGAGAAGCTGTTTGAATTTTAGATCGACGAACGGCAATTCTGTATCAGACGCAGCAATCGCCGCACTGTTGCCTCGAAAAACTACCCATCGAGCCGAAGCAAGAATTTCGGGCGGGCTTTGTAAGAAGACGTTTCCTATTCGCCCGCAAAGGCCAATCCGCGCCCCGGCACCCGTTCAATCAGCAGCGCGATACCGCTACCGAGCACGGCAATACCCGCAAAGGCCCAGCGCAGCCCGATGCCCTCGGCCAGGAAACCAATCAGCGGCGGTCCCAGCAGAAACCCTAGGAAGCCGACCGACGAGACGGCCGCGATGGCCATGCCCGGTGCGAGCGTATCTGACCGCCCCGCTAAGCTGTAGAGCATCGGCACCACCGTCGATGTGCCCGCGCCGACGATCAGAAAACCGATTGTGGCGGTGACTACGTGTGGAAAGCTTACCGATAGCAACAGGCCGCAGGCGATGAGTATGCCGTTGATGCGGAGCAGGAGACGGACACCGAGGCGGTTGGCGAGCCAGTCGCCGACGAAGCGCCCGCCGGATGCCGTGGCCATGTAAGCTACGTAGCCGAGCGTGACGAGCCGGGCGTCGGGTCGCACCACCGTCTGAAAGTAGACGCCACTCCAGTCGAACATGGCCCCTTCGCAGACCATCCCGCAGAAGGCCACCGCGCTGAGCCACCGCAGGGGGGCATCGGGCCAGACGAAGGGCGGCCGCTGGGTGTCTTGCCCTACGTCTTGCGCGAGCAAGTAACGGTGGGCAACCGAGTATAGAGCAACGGCTACCGCCGCGCCGACCGCCAGGTGCGCGAGTGTGCTCATACGTAGGGCGATAAAGTACGTCCCTAAGCTCGCCGCTAGGAAGCCCGCTAAACTCCACAGCCCGTGAAACGCCGCCATGATCGACCGCCGGTACCGTGCCTCGACCCCCACCGCCTGCGTGTTGATGGCGATGGTGTGGAAGTTACCCGCCACGCCGAAGCAGAAGAGCACCGCCGCCAATTGCCACGGGGCGCGGGCCGTGCCGATCACGACCAGTATGGCCGCGTAAGCCGGCGATGCCCAGGCGGCCACCGTGCGGCTACCGAATCGACCCACGGCCCACCCCGCGACGGGTAGACTGAGCAGCATTCCCGCCGGCAGGGCCGCCAGCACCGCGCCCAGTGCGGCCTCGCCGAGCCCGAGCGCCTGCTGCACGTGCGGAATGCGGGTGCCCCACGTGGCGAAGATAAAGCCCTGCAGGAAGAAGAAGGTGCCGACAGCCCGGCGCGTGTCGGCGTCTCGCGTGGTGGTACCCATCAAAAGAGGGAGAATTCTTTGCATGTTCGTAGTGCTTTCGTGCCAACGCACGGGGACTGCTCGACGCTGGGCCACGCGCCGACGAGAGCCATTTTACTAAAGACAAAAGACATAATTTTATAATCAAAAATATTCTATCCGTCATTCCAGCCGCCACCAGCGGTGGGGCGCGCCTACTTGTCGGAAGGTATCGGCGGGCACGAGGCGGTAGGCATCCAACCAGTCGGCCCTAGTGCCGAAGAGGAACGTCGCGCGGCTGGCGGGCGGCGGATTGCCCGCGTCGGTGAACACCCGCCCACCGGCCCGGCGCACGCTGTCCACC
>JBARYS010000299.1:0-1628 GCA_049648155.1 Catalinimonas sp.
CCATCCGCAGTGCCTGCGCGAGCGCTGCTGCGGGTGTGAGCAACGCGCCGGGGCGGTCGCGGGGCGTCAGCGTACCGTCGGCCTCGTAGCTACGGTCCGCGAAGCCCTCGCCCACGAATCGCAAACCGCGCAACCGGGCGGCGTCGACCAGGCAACCTACGGGCGGACCGTAGAGCGTCAGGGCGGCGTTGAATTCGGCCACGGCACCGACCACAGCCTCTGCCAGGGCGGCGTCGGCGTTGGCCATGTGGTAGAGCGCTCCGTGAGGCTTCACGTGAAACAAGCTAGCTTGGGAAGGGCCTTCCGTACGTACAAAGGCATCGAGCGCGCCCAGTTGATAGAGCATCAGCGCCCGCACGTCGGCGGGGGCGACAGCCACCGCCCGGCGGCCGAAGTGCGCGCGGTCGGGCAGGCCGGGGTGCGCACCCACCGCTACACCCCGGGCCAAAGCCGCCGCCACGGTGCGCGCCATCACCGCCGGACCACCCGCGTGGAAGCCGCAGGCCACGTTCGCCGAGGTCAGGTGCGCCAGCAGGGCCGCGTCGTCTGCGCACTCTTCGCCGAGGTCGCCGTTTAGATCAATGGTCCTTTGCATACGTTTCGGAGCGCCCACCGCAGGGCGTGGGCTCGTTGCTGTTCGTGCTGGTGTTGCTCGCGGAGGCAGCGGTGCGCGTCGGCCAGGGTCGTGCGCCGGAAGCTGAGGGTCTGCCCGGGTGGAGCCTGCGCTAATTTCGAAAAGTCGGCGGTGACGACCTGCCAGGGGCGCGGGTAACCACCTGTGGGCGGCCGGTCGGCCAGCAGGACGATGGGCTGCCCGCCGGGCGGCACCTGCACCGTTCCGAACGGTACGGCGGTCGAAAGTAGCTGGGTATCGTCTGCACGGCTCAGTTTGGGTCCGGCCAGGACGCACCCCGTGCGATTCGAGCGGGGCGTAACCACAAAAGTTACCGTTTCGAGATGGCGACGGCTCGCCTCCGTGAACCCTTCCCACTCCGGACCAGGCAGCACGTCGATGACTAAGGGTTCCGACCCGATGGCCTCAAAAGGCTCCGCTGACCACCCTACGGCCTTAAATCGCTCAACAGCGATGATCGATAAACCTACGGCGAGTACGTCGCCCGTTTGTAACGCCCGCCCTGCCAAGCCTCCGAAGCCCGCTCGCAGGTCGGTCGACGCGCTGTCGAGTACGTGCGGCACGTCGATGCCCCCCGCCACGCCCAGATACGTACGAACACCGGCGGTTGCCCGCCCACACCAGAGTACGTCGCCCGGCGCGACGCGGTAAGGTCGATGAGGGCGCACCTCCCGCCCCGCTAAAGTTACGGGCAGCGGTGCCCCGGCGACCGCCACGAGCGAGGGTTCCTGAAAACGCAGCGTCGGTCCTGCCAGGGTAATCTCCAGGGCGGCGGTGCCGGGCGGGTTGCCCACGAGGCAGTTTGCGAGCCGTAGCGCCGCCGCGTCGACGGCCCCGCCGGGCGAGACCCCCGCCGCCTGATGACGGGGCCGTCCCGAGTCTTGCACGGTGGTGAGTAGCCCCGGCCGTCGTACCTCAATCATCTGTGCCGCCCTCCGCGTGGAGCTGGTTCCGGTCCACGGCGACGAAGCGCACGCGGTCGCCGGGTTGCAGC
>JBARYS010000300.1:0-3130 GCA_049648155.1 Catalinimonas sp.
ACCCCACACTTCGTTCTTCCCCGGTGAGATAAATTATTTGGTGCTCTTTTAGGAGGGCGTTCATCCTGCTTCGTTCGGGTGGCTACGGCACCGTCAGCAACTCGTGGGCGGCGTGGGCCCACGTTGCGGGCGAGTAGGCATCGATCTTTTGGCAGGCGCTTTGGCCCATCGCCTTCCGATCTGCTTCGGGCAGGGTACTGAGTTGGTTCAGCCGGTCGATCAGTTCGTCCTCGTGCGAAGCGTGAAAGCGCCACCCCGTTGCCGCGTCGACCAGGTCGGGCGCACAGCCGCATTCGTGCGACACCAGCACCGGCAGCCCGGCGGCCATCGCTTCGTTGACGACCAGCCCCCACGGCTCGAAGGTGCTGGGCAGCACGAACGCGGCGGCGGCGGCGTAGAGGTTCGGCAGTTCGTCGTACGACACCCAGTCGTGTAGCGTCACCACCTCGGGGCGGGCCAGGGCTTCGAGTTCGTCGCGCAACGGCCCACCCCCCACGATCCGCAGCTCCCATCCCGCCGCAAGGTCGGAGCGCAGGAATGCCCGGATCAGGGCGTCCAGATTTTTTTCGAGGGCGAAGCGCGCCACGCAGAGCAGCACCGGCTTCCGGCCGGCTTCGCCGGGTGCGCCGGTGGCGAAGTGCGCGTTGTCGACCACGCTGTAGCCCGTCCGCATCCGTGCCGGGTCCACGCCGATCTGATCGCGGAAGTGGTCGAACGCCCGCACGCCCGACACCAGCCAGCCGTCGACCGCCCGGTTCAGCACGGCCCCTTTCGCCCGGTTCAGGGGAGCGTTCGCGCCGTACCACGACTCGGCGAAGAGCAGCGTGCGGCACCCCCGGCGGCGGGCGGCCCAGAGCATGGCGAGATACTCCGGACGGCCGTAACCCGCCAGCGCCACGTGACCGATGTCGTGCGCGTCGAGCGCCCGTTGGAAGTTACGCAGCCGCGCGGGCAGGTCGAACGTAGTGACCGGCTTGTCCGACAGCCGGAGGTACGTCTCGGTCTCGTCGGTATTCTGCCAGCCGTAGAGGGCGTCGGCGGCCCCCAGGTCGGCGGCGTAGACGCGGCGCTCCCCGCCGGCAGCCTGCAACGCCCGCCAGCGCGCGCGGTGGTAGTCGCCCAGGCGATCCCAGACGAGTAGTAAGTTCTGTTTCATGATCTGTCGGTGGTCGCGCCGTGCAGGGGAGAAGTGGTGGCACCCTCGCGCGCTTCAGTTTCGCAGCGGGGCGCGTCCTGCGCAACGGCGGCACGGAGGCGCGCTTCCACCGGAGATCTTCTCGGCGCGGCACGGGAGCTCACGGCACAATTTTAAGCACCAGGAGAACAAGCGGTGTGAACGTCCGCCCGCCCGGGCCGGGTCGTAGGTTTTGTTATATTTATTGGCTGCGTACCCTTCCCCCATGCTCGCGATCCTCCTGCTTTCGGCGTTGCTGCTACCTCCTGTCTCGCTCCCCGATCCCCATCGGGCCGACAGCCTTTACCAGACCGGAGCCTATCCCGAAGCCGCTGTGGCCTACGAAGCGCTGGTCGACGCCTGGAACGAATACGGTCTGGCTGACAGCGCCCGTTACTATCAACTCCGGTCGGCCGTGGCCTGGGGGCAGGATTTTCAGTTTGAGCGCAGCGAGGCGGCGGTGCGGGGCGCACTCCGCTCCGAGACCGTCGCGCCGCTCTGGGTGCAGGGCCGCGCCTACAATCAGTTGGGCTACCTGGCGCTGCTGCGGGGCGAGTTCGAGGCGGCGCTCGACCACTACCAAGCGAGCATTACGGCCGAGACCTCTCGGCGCCGGGTTGACACCTTGTTGCTGGCGAAGTCGTACGAGTTCTACGGGCTGACACACATGCAACTGGGCGACCTGGACAAGGCGCTGCGGTGGGTGGAAGGGGCGCACCGCCTCCGCACGCTGGTGCTCGACCCGTGGGACAAGGAGCTCGGCTACAGTGCCAACAGTCTTTATCAGGTGTACGACCAAGCCGACGACCTGCCCCGGGCCGACTCGGTGATGGCCACAGCGTGGCGCATCCTGAAGCGCGCCCTGCCGCCCGACCACCCACACCTGGCTATCCTCGCCAACAACTACAGCGTCATCAAGTCGGACCAAGGAGACGTGGGAGCGGCCCGGGAGCTGCTCGAAGAGGCGATGGCGCTGAACCGCGCGCAGGGCCGCCACGTGCCGATGATCGCCGACTACAACAACCTGGGCAGCCTCTACCTCCAGTTGCACGACCCGGTGGGGGCGCGCCTTTACCTCCTACAAGGCCTGGCGATGGCCGACACGCTGCTTCCCTACCCGCACCTGGACCGCGCCTACCTGCTCGACGGCCTCGGGGCGACCTACTACATGGAAGACAACGACCCCTTGGCCGACTCGGTGTTCCGCCGGGCGCTGCGCGAGAAGGTCGACCTGTTCGGCGAGGACCACCCGCAGGCGGCACAGTCGTGGTTCAACCTAGGGTTGATCGCCTACAGCCAAAAGCGGCTTGCCGACGCCCACGAATACTACCGACGGGCCTCGCGCATTTACCTCGAATACTGGGGTGCCGACCACCCGCGCTACGCCAACGTGCGCAACGAGCTGGGCGAGTTGGCCTGGGATGAAGGGGATTCCGAAGCGGCGCGCACGTACTGGCGCGAGGCGCTGGCGACCTACCACACGCGGCTGGGCTTCGCGCACGTATGGGTGCTGGAAGCCGCCCTGCGCCTGGCCAAGTCGTACGAAGGCACCGACGCCGACAGCCTCGACCACTACCTGCGCACGGCCTGGGGCAGCGCCGTGGGGCAGTCCGGGCCGCTGCCGGCGTTCGCGTTCGACAGCCTCGCCGTCACGCAGCTCAGCCCGCAGGCGCTTGAACTGATCAACTACCACCTGAAGCACCTCCTGACGCGGGCGCAGGCCGGGACGCTGACCGGCGCCGAGCAGGCGTTGGGCAAGGACCTGATCCACCTCGGGCGGGAGTGGATCGGCACGTTTCTGCCCGTCGCCAAACAAGAGGCGGGCGGAGAGGCCACCGCCGCCGAGGTGCGACAGCTCTACGCGCACGGGGCGCTGTTTGCCCACTGGGCGCTGCGGAGCAGCGGCGGCACCTCGTTTCAAGACCTGTTGCTCGACTGCGTGCAAGCCGGGCGGGC
>JBARYS010000301.1:0-3405 GCA_049648155.1 Catalinimonas sp.
GGCCTGGATGAGGCCCTTCAGCCCGCCGGTCACGTCGATGTTGACGTCGAAGACGGCGCCGCCCTCGGCCCCGCGCCAGTCCAGGGCGATGGCCCCGGCGTTGTCGGCCTCGATCTCGAAGTCGACGCTGTGCAACATGCGGTTGAACGTGTTGGCGTAGCCGCTGCGGTCAGGGGGTGTTGAGCACGTGGTTGGTGAGCATGGTGCCGGGGTTGCTCGGGTCGGGGAAGGTGCCGGCCTGGAGCACGATGACGGTGCGGTTGGCCGCATCGACGCTGCTGCCCTGGATGACGGCACGCTGATCGTTGCGGTCCACGTCGTTGCGCAGGTCAAGCGGGCCGTCGATCAGGTAGCGGCCGGCGGGCAGGAAGAGGGCCTTACCCTGGCCCATTGCCCCGTCGATGGCGTTCTGCAGCTCCTGGGTGGTGACGGTGGTGCCGTCGTTCTTGACGTTATACTGAGCCACGGCGTCGACGTAACCGGCCGCCGAGGGAGAGAGTTGGGCGTAAGTGACGGCAGGAAGCAAGAGGACGAGCGACAGCAGTGGCGCGAAAAGTCGTCCTAAGGGGGTAAGTAAGTGCATTTTCATGGTGGTTGAGTGAGGATTCGACTAAGAAAGGAAGATCGAAGCGTGGCGACCGTACGCGTGAAGCAGACGCGGCTGTTTGCCCTCATCGATGTTGCCACGCCGCACGATCAGCAAGAAAGTGCCCGCCCCGTCGCGTGCGGGGAGCGGGTAGCGCTCGGAGAAGAGGGGTGAGTGTAGAAGCAAAATATGGATGGTAGCTGGTGTGCGAAGAGGGTGAACATCGGTAACGAAGACCAAGTCAGTACGGAACAGAACTGTAGATCGGTGTACGGATGTGCAACACGCTGCATCCGATGGAGAAGCAATCCAAACGGTTGAAAATTAAGTAGACGAGGAAGCGAAACGCTTACGAAACCGACGAAAATGCTTGCATCTTCGTCACTTACAAAGCGAACTGACTATGCTGTAAGCAATACGTCTCCCGGTTTTTCCTGCCGCCACGCTGTTGGAGGCTGTTCGGCTCCAGTGGACATCACCAGCACCAAAGGAGCGAGGGTAGCATCGCAGCAGGGCGAGGTACATTCGAGCTGCGTAATTAGTTGAACAACTGACAGATTGGTTTTCGGTGCGTGTCCTCCTTCTGCCGCTGCTCAGTTTGCAACCATTTTCCGGCCGACGACACCAGGAGGAGCCACCAGGCGGTCCGAGTGATTTGGGCGGCGGCGCCAGCGGCGGCGGCAGTGATCGTCGGGTCTCTCGCGGGTGCCGCCGTTCGCTTTTGTAACACCCGCCCGCCCGTCGCATCCAAGTAAAAAACTCCGTACGATGCTTCACCCTTTTGCCGATAACTACGCCGACGCCGACGACCAGCCCCTCGTGCGGCGCGCCCTCGACGGCGACCGCCCCGCGCTCGACGCGCTCATCCGCCGCCACCAGCCCTTCCTCTACAACGTGGCCTGGAAGATGGTCCACGACCCCGACGACGCCCTCGACCTGACGCAGGAGACGCTGCTGAAGGTCATCACCAAGTTGGCGCAGTTCAACTTCCGTAGCTCGTTCCGCACGTGGCTCTACCGCATCGTGGTCAACGAGTTTTTACAGGCCAAGCGGCGGGGGCGCGAGCAGCGTTTCGACTCGTTCGACGCGTACGCCGCGCAGCTCGACCGCCTCGGTAACCCTGACCTGACGCGTGAGGAAGAGATCGTGCAGAGCGAACTCTCCGAAGAGATGCGCCTCCGCTTCATGTCGGGCATGTTGCTCTGCCTCACGCGCGAGCAGCGGCTGATCTACATCCTCGGCGAAGTGTTCGGGGTGGACCACCGCAGCGGCGGCGAGGTGTTCGAATGCAGTCCGCAGAACTTCCGCGTCAAGCTACACCGGGCGCGGCGCGATCTCCATCAGTTTATGCACCAAAAGTGTGGGCTGGTGAACCGCGACAACCCCTGCCGCTGCCCGAAGAAGACCAAAGCCCTGCGTGAAAAAGGGTTGCTCGACCACGACAAGCGCGAGTTCAACCGGGGCTACCGCCGGCAGATTGCCGACTTCGTGACGGCCACCCACGAGGAGGCCCGCGACCACCTCGACGACCTCTACACGCGGCTCTACCGCACACACCCCGTCCGCGAGACGTTCGACCGACAGATGCTGTTCGACGAGCTGCTGTCGGACGACCAACTGCGGCAACACTTTCGGATCAACGACGCTTAGACAAGCTCTTCGTGCCGTCGGTTTTGTAACACCCGCCGCCCCGCCGCATCCAACCGGCGTACGTTACCAAACCAATCAAAACCATGGAACTGAACAAAGAAGCGCTCATCGACAAACCCTTGGCCGCCGCCTGGCAGGTGCTCGGGCCCCAATTCGGCGAGGCCCACCGCTGGGGCGCGGCCCTGCGCCACTCGGAGGCGTACGGCACGCCGACCCTGCCGGGGGCGACCGCGAGCCACCGCGCCTGCGACGTCGCCTCGGTAGGGGCGATCAAAGAGGTGATCCGTACGCTCGACCCCGACAACCATGTGCTTTCGTACGAGGTGATCGAGGGGTTCCCCTTCTTCGTCGACACCGCCGTGAACACCTGGGCGCTGGAGCCGGTGGGCGAGCGCACCCGCGTCCGTATGCAGACGCGCTTTACGTTCAAAGGCTTCGCGGGCGCGGTGATGGCCCCCCTGATGAAGCGACAGATGGACAAGCTGCTCGGCGAGGCGCTAGAAGAGTTCGTCTACTACGTCGAGCACGACGGCGAGCCGCACCCCCGCAAGGTGCGCGCGTCGCGCAAGAACAAGCGCCCCGCCGTCGCCGCCTGAGCGTAGTCGACGCGCCGAACGCCAAAACGCCCCCCGCACGCCGTGCGGAGGGTGTTTCTGCGTCTGCTCGTTTCGTCCGGCGGCCTGCGACGCGCCGCTATAACGCCCGCACCCACACGTTGCGGTAGCTCACCAGGTCGCCGTGGTCTTGCAGCTCCAGCGGCAGCTTGTCGGCGTGCGGGCGGTAAAAGGGCAGGCCGACGTACTCGGTCGGGCCGAGCAGGGCCACGTGGTGCTGCACCAGCACACCGTTGTGGAGCACCGTCACGTGGGCGGGCGTCACGCAGCGCCCCTCGGCGTTGAAGCGCGGCGCGGTGAAGATGATGTCGTAGGTCTGCCACTGGCCGGGCGGGCGGGCGGCGTTCACCAGTGGCGGGTGTTGCTTGTAGACGCTGGCCGCCTGACCGTTGGCGTAGGTGCGGTTCTGGTACGAGTCGAGCACCTGAATCTCGTAGCGGCCCATCAGAAAGACGCCGCTGTTGCCGCGCCCCTGCCCCTCGCCCTTGACGACCGTCGGCGCGCGCCACTCCACGTGCAGTTGGCAGTCGCCGAAGGCCTCTTTGGTGCGGATGC
>JBARYS010000302.1:0-2894 GCA_049648155.1 Catalinimonas sp.
TCGCCCCAGCCGCTTCCGCACTCCCGCCAGCTCCAGCCCCCGAGGGCGGCACACGGCGGCCCGGCGCAGCTCCTCACGCAGCAAGGTAGCTTCGGCGTGAGAAGCTGTAACGGTCAACGGGGAAGCCCGTGCGGATACAATCGGCACCGCGCGAGCACGTCCGCCCCGGCGGCGAACGCAAAGACGCCCGATCCGCTTATCTTTGTCATGACCCGTAACCGTGCCGATGAACTCCTTCCCCTCTGACCAACCGCTGGGCTTGCTCGTGGCCGAGCGGCCCGCCCGCGCTGCGGCGCTCCACCAACAGGGCATCCCCTTCCAGCAGCACCGTGAGCAGACGCTCGCCGACGTGTGCCGCCATCGGGGGCTGGAGCTGGCGGGAGTGCGGAAGCGGCTGGGGCGACACCGCCGCCACCAGACGCGCCACGACCTGATGTGGCTCGGCTGCCCGCTCGACGTGATCGTGGGCTACCTGCGCCACACGCACCGCCACTACCTGAGCGAGCGGTTGCCTTTTCTACAGCAGCTCTTGAAGAACACGCCGGCGCACCACTTCGCTGACCCAGCCGTGGGGCACGACCTGAAGTTGATCTTCCCGCTCTTCGCCGACGACTTTATTCACCACATTCACGAGGAGGAAGACGTGCTCTTCTCCTACGCGACGCGGCTACAGCGGGCGGTCGACGGGCAGATTCGGCCCGGCACGGCGGCGTGGGCGCTGCTCTGCCGCGACCTGAACCGCTATTCGATCCAGCACTTTGCCGTGGAGCACGCCGACGACGACGACGACATGGCGGGCATCTACGCGCTGACCGACGGCTACACGCTCCGCCCGGGCGACGACCTGACCGTGCGGGTGATCTATGACGAGCTGCGCGACTTCGGCGAGGACCTGACACGCCACGCGGTGATCGAAAACCAGATCGTCTTTCCCTACGCGCTGCAACTCGAGCAGCAGGTGCGGCGGCGGGCGCAACACTTGGTAGACCTCAACTGATGGAAACCCCCACGACGGGGCGGCTGCTGGCGGTAGATTGGGGAGCGAAGCGCACCGGGCTGGCCGTGACCGACCCGCAACAATTGATCGCCTCAGCACTTACGACCGTCCGCACGCACGAACTGATCGACTTCCTGAAGCAGTACGACACCACCGAGGGCATCGCCGCGTTCGTGGTGGGCGAACCCCGGCGGCTCGACAACACGCCTACCCACGCCACCGCCCCCACCGAGGCGTTCGTACGGCGGCTGCGCAAACAGTTTCCCGACAAAGCCGTGCATCGCGTCGACGAGCGCTTCACCAGCCGCATGGCGCTGCGGGCGATGATCGACGCCGGCAGCAAGCGCAAGGACCGCCGCCGAAAGGAGAACATCGACAAGGTGAGCGCGGCCATCATCTTGCAGTCGTTCTTGGAGCAGCGGCGGTAGGCGTGGGGCGCTTACCTTTGTGTTTCCACCAGTTTTTCGACGAATGATCTACCCGATTGTGGCCTACGGCGACCTGGTTCTGAAGCGACGCGCGGAACCCATCGACTTTGAAACGTTCGACGTAAAGCAGTTGGTCGAAGACATGTTCGAGACGATGGACGCTGCGCAGGGAGTGGGGCTGGCCGCCCCACAGATCGGCAAGAGCGTGCGACTGTTCGTGGTCGACGCCGAGCCGATGGACGAAGCAAACCTGAAGGGCTTCCGCCGGGCGTTTGTCAACCCCGACAAGGTCGAAGAGAGCGGCGACGTTTGGCCTTACGAAGAAGGCTGCCTGAGCATCCCCGGCATCCGGGGCGACGTGCTGCGACCATCTGTGGTGACGTTGCGATTCCAAGACCTCGACGGGCAGGAGCACACCGAGACGTTTGGAGGAATGGCCGCCCGCGTCATCCAGCACGAGTACGACCACCTCGAAGGGGTGCTGTTCACCGACCACCTGAAGCCTTTCAAGCGGCGCTTACTCAGCGGCAAGCTGAACGGCATCAGCCGGGGCCGCACCGACGCCGAGTATCGCATGCGCTTTCCCGTAAAGACCCGCCGCTAGCGCCCCCATCGCGCGGCATCACCGATTATCCCCCCTACGCTATGTCCGTTCTCGTCGAACATCTGACCAAGACCTACGGGCAGCAACGGGCCGTCGACGACATCTCGTTCCGGGTGGGGCCGGGCACGATCCTGGGCTTCCTGGGGCCTAACGGCGCGGGCAAATCCACCACCATGAAGATCGCCACCGGCTACCTGCCTCCCAGCGCCGGACGGGTGGTGGTGGCCGACCACGACGTGGCGACCGAGCCGCTGGAGGCGCGCCGCCGCGTGGGGTACCTGCCCGAGCACAACCCGCTCTACCTCGACCAGTACGTACACGAGTACCTCGACTTCATGGCGGGCGTACACGGACTGCGCGGACGGCAGCGGCGGCAGCGCGTCGGCGAGATGATCGGCCGCACGGGGCTGGCGCGCGAGCAGGGCAAACGCATCGGGGCGCTTTCGAAGGGCTACCGGCAGCGGGTGGGGCTGGCGCAAGCGTTGCTGCACGATCCGCCGGTATTGATCCTGGACGAGCCGACCACGGGCCTCGACCCGAACCAGATCGAAGAGATCCGACAGTTGATCCGCGAGGTGGGGCGCGAAAAAACGGTCGTCTTCTCGACGCATATCCTGCCCGAGGTGCAGGCCCTCTGCGACCGCGTGGTGATCGTGAACCGGGGCAAGCTGGTGGCCGACGGCCCCGTGGCCGACCTGCGCGGCGCGGCGGGCGGCCCTACGGTACAGGTGGCCTTCGCCCGCGCCGTCGATCCCGTCGCGCTGCGTGCCCTGCCCGGCGTGCGGGAGGTACGGACGCTGGGTGAGCACCGCTACGAGATCGTCCCCGCCGACGACCGCGACCTGCGCGAGGCGGTGTTTCGCGC
>JBARYS010000303.1:0-2128 GCA_049648155.1 Catalinimonas sp.
CCGCTGCACACGGGGCCATCGCCATCTGCGTGGCGGCGTTCTTGGGCGACGTGCGGCTGATCGACAACGTGGTGGTGACGCGCGGCACGTGAGACGTTTTCCGCGCCGCCTTTGTTGAACCTCCCAGCACAACCTACGCTATGTATATCGAACTGATGAAGTCCAAAATCCACCGGGCTCGTGTCACCCAGGCGGAATTGCACTACGTGGGGAGTATCACCCTCGACGAGGAGCTGATGCGAGCCGCCGAACTGGTTGAAAATCAAAAGGTACAGATCGTCAACGTCGACAACGGCGAGCGGCTGGAGACCTACGTGATCCGGGGCGAGCCGGGCTCCGGCACGGTCTGCCTCAACGGGCCCGCCGCCCGCCGCGTGCAAGTGGGCGACACCATCATCGTGATCGCCTACGCTTACCTTGAGCCCGGCGAGGTGCCCAATCACCGACCGGTGGTGGTCTTCCCCGACGAGCACAACCGTCTTAACTAACCCCTCCCGCCGTGCTGCTGCTCCGACTCTTCCTGAAGTACGTATTGCCTCTGGGGCTGGCCGCGCTGCTGCTCTGGCTGGTGTACCGCGACACCTCGCTCGAAGAGCTGATGCGCGACCTGCGTGACGCCGACTACCGCTGGATTTTTCTGTCGATCATCCCGGCGGTGATCAGCCATCTGAGCCGCGCCGAGCGGTGGCGGCTGCTGCTCCGCCCCCTGGGGCACCGGCCGCGTCTGCTGACCTCGTTTTTGGCCGTGATGTCGCTTTACTTCGTAAACCTGATTCTGCCCCGCGCCGGCGAGGTGAGCCGCTGCGGCGTGCTGCGTAAGACCGACGGTGTGCCCATCGACGCCTCCGTCGGCACGGTGGTAGCTGAACGGGGCTTCGACCTGTTGATGCTGCTGCTGACCGTAGCCGTGGCGTTCGTGCTGGAGTTCAGCCGCCTCTCGACGGTGCTGGGACCTCTGGTGTCGAAGCGGCTGGCAACCGTGGAGGGGGGAGCGGTGGGGCTGCTGCTGGTCGGGGGGCTGTCGGTGGCCGGGGCGGTCGTGGCCCTCTTCCTGGCGCTGCGGCGGCGACTGCGGGGGTCGGCGCTGTACGGAAAGATCGAGGCGTTTCTGGAGGGCGTCTGGGCGGGCCTGATCAGCGTGCGGCACCTCGACCGGCCGGGGGCGTTTGTGCTGCACACGGTGCTGATCTGGGGGTGTTACTACCTGATGGCGTACTGGGCGCTGTTTGCGCTGCCCGCCACGGCCGACCTCGGCGCGCGCGCGGCGCTGATGGTGTTCACCTTGGGTAGCCTGGGGATGGTTGCGCCCGTGCAGGGCGGCGTGGGGGCGTACCACTTCATGGTCGGTGCCGGGCTGGCACTCTACGGCGTGAGCGAGGCCGATGCCAGCGCGGCAGCGGCACTGATGCACACCTCGCAAACGCTCTTTCTGCTGCTCCTCGGCGGCATCTGTTTCGGGCTGACGTTCTTGGTGCGGTCTAAACGCGAGTTGGTTTATGACGGAAAGTAAAATCTGCCCGGCTGACGAAGTCGCGGCGCGGCGGGTGGCGTGGGGCAATTCAGCCCGGATCGTTTTTACCAACGGCTGCTTCGACCTGGTGCACCTGGGGCACGTAGACTACTTGGAGAAGGCGCGGGTACTTGGCGACCGCCTGGTGGTGGGCGTCAACACCGACGCCTCCGTACGCCGCCTGAAGGGGCCGACGCGTCCGCTGGTCGACGAGTGGGCGCGCTGCCGGTTGCTGGCGGCGCTGCAGTTCGTGGACCTGGTGGTGCTCTTCGACGAGGAGACGCCCCTACGGCTGATCCAGACAGTTTGTCCTGACATTTTAGTGAAGGGCAATGACTACGCACCCACCGAGATCGTTGGTGCTGATTTTGTACTGGGCAGGGGGGGCAGTGTGGAAACCATTCCGCTCGTGCCGGGGTATTCGACTACGAGCCTGGCCCATCGTATTCAACAAACCAACTTCTAACGTCATGATGATCTCCCCAATATATCTCGTCGTCATTCTGACCATGCTGGGTAGCATGTTCATTAGCTGGCAACTCAAACGACGCTTCGCCAAGTACTCCCGGACGCGCCTGCAGTCTAACCTCAGCGGCCAAGAGGTAGCCGAGGCCATGC
>JBARYS010000304.1:0-1801 GCA_049648155.1 Catalinimonas sp.
TGAACGCTATCAACGTCGAGCGGATCGACGTCTGATTACCCCGCGCGGATGCTCCTGCCGCGTCCGTACTTATTCGTCAAACATAAAGAGCGCCCCACCGTACGGTAGGGCGCTCTTTGTCGTAAATATAGCCTCGCTTAATGGATCGGGGCGGGCGGCGGGCGGCTAGGCGTGTTCGACCTCTTGCTCCAGCTTGAGCACCTTGCTTCCGTCCTTTTGTTCGATATAAAGGGCTTTGTTGCCCGTCTCGCCGTTGCGGGTGATCTCCTCGCCGCCGATGGTCTTGGTGACCTTCTCGGCGTAGGTTTCAACCACCTTGCCCTCGGCGTGGCCGTTGCCCCACTTCCACTTTACTCGCGATCCTTTTTGAATAGCAGCCATAGCAGTGTCGTAGTGGTGAGCAGCCCCAACAACCCGCCGACGAGCGGCCGCCGCGTGAAGGCGCGCTCCACGGCGTAGGTGGCCAGGTCGACGTGCTTCGGCGTGGGCCGGCGGTGGCCGAGCTGCAACAGCTCACGCTCGCCTACCCGCAGCCGCACGCGTGCGTTCATGCGGTTGAGCAGGTCGTTGACGGTGCGCAGTTGGCGGTAACTCCGCAGGGTGCCCTGCGGCTGTCCGCGCAGCCACTCGCGCAGGCTGCGGCGGTTCGGAAAGGTCACCACCAAATTCTGCGCCTCGTCGTGCTCGATGCGTACGTCCTCGCCGTCGCCACGCGACACGGTCAGGTCTGCAAAAAATTCCATGCGTACTTCGCCGGGCGCGTTACGCCGCCCCGTTTTGGTTGACCGAGTCGGAGGTGCGCACGCGCAGCTTACCGTTCAGCTTCCACTTGGCGTACTCAGCCTCGCCGCCACCGGCCTTGCTGGGCACGTGAACCTCCATATTCTCGAAGTCGTACTCGATCATCGCACCACGGCCGGTCAATTTGTCGTAGAGACCGATGGCCAGCTCGGGCCAGGAGGTAGTATTTTTCTCTTCGGGGGTCTTGGTAGCCATACCTGTTGTGATGTTTAGGGTGGAAAGTCTTTTTTGATCAACGAGGCCGTCGGCTTTAGGTTATCGCCCGGCGTACACTTATCGCGGCCGATTTCGTTAGCTTCCGAAACATGCGGCGCGCACCCAAAAAGACGGACCTGACCCGCCCGCCCCGCCGGTGGCGGATCGCCGCTGCCGTGGTGGTGGGGCTGCCGTTGCTGGCGGCCCTCGGCGTCTGGACGTTCAGCGACCGCATCGTAGCCCGCGTGGTGCGCGAGGTCAACCCCCACCTCGCCGTCGAAGTCCGGGTGCGGGCCATCGACTTAACATGGTGGGACCAGTTCCCGCACCTGACGCTCAACCTGCGGGGCGTGCGCGTGGCCAGTGCCCTGCCGGAAGACACGCTGCCCTTGGCCGACCTCGAACGTCTCTACCTCGCCGTCGACGCCCTGCGGCTGCTGCGCGGCGAGTGGGTGGTTGACCAGATATTCCTAGAGGGCGGCGCGCTTCATGTCCATACCGATACCGCCGGGCGGGGCAACTACCGCATTCTCCGTGCCGACACTGCGGCCACCGCCGGCCGCATGGAAGAGGTGCGATTCAACCTGAGCGATGTCCGCCTGCGGGACGTAGAAATAAGCTGCCGCCTCGACGCCGACCGCCAACACTACCGCGCCCACGCCGACGACGTGCGCGCGCAGCTCGCCTTTGCCGGCACCCGCCTCGACCTGGGCGTGACCGGCGCACTGCACAGCCACGCGCTCGCGGTGGGCGAAGATGTTTACCTACGCGACAAGGCCCTCGACCTCGACGCGCGGCTGGTACT
>JBARYS010000305.1:0-2498 GCA_049648155.1 Catalinimonas sp.
TCTCGGCGCGCTACCGCCCCGCCGAGGGCCACGCGCTCGACGCCGGGCTGTACGCCGGCCGCCGCCGCCAGTACCGTACTGCCGATATCCTCTACGACCAGCAGCGCACGTTGGTCACGACCGGCGAAACCATCGACGAGCTTCGCTACTTCAACGAAAACCTGCGGGAGCGGTGGGGAGACTTCCTGCTCGGCGGCCTCGACTACACGCGCACGTTCGCGGACCGGTCGACGCTGACCGCCTCGGCGCTCTACGAGTACACACTCTTGGGTGGCCCCACGAAAAACGTCAGCCTGGCCTGGCCCCTGAACGGCGACACGCTCGAGTACCAGCGTAACGACAACACGAATCCCCTCGACGGCGTCCGCCTGAAGCTCGACTGGGCGCGCCCGCGCGGTGAACACGGACGTGAAGAGGTGGGCTACCAGTACCGCTACTTGAATCACACCGGCGACTTCGTCTACGAAGACGTCGAGCCCGGCACGGGGCGGGCGGTGCGCAACTCGGCGTTCTCGAACCGCATCCGGCTACGGCGGCGCATCCACGCCGTTTACGCCCAGCACGGCGACCGCCTCTTCGACCGGCTCGACTACACGGCGGGCTTGCGCTTCGAGTGGGCCGACCGCGACCTGACCACCGGCGACCCCGCCCGGGCCACCGACACGACCTACCGTCTGTTGTTGCGCAACTTGTTCCCCTCGGCTCAGTTGGGCTGGGACGTGGGGCGGGGCTACACGCTGAAAACCGCTTACAGCCGCCGCATCGACCGGGCCACCACGTTCATGCTGAACCCCTTTCCGGAGCGGGAGCACAACGAAACCTTGGAGCAGGGCGACGCCGAACTACGCCCCGAGCTGATCGACGCCGTCGAAGCGGGCGCGGTGAAGACCTTCGGGGCGTCGTCGGTATTCCTGACGGGCTACTATCGGCACGTGGCCGACGTCGTCAACCGCGTCAACAGCCTCTACCCACCGGGCGACACCATCCTGAATCGCATCTACACCAACGCCGGCACGGCCCGCGCCTGGGGGGCAGAGGCCGGCACGCAACTGCAACTCACCCGCAACTGGAAGCTCTACGCGGGCGGCAACGTGTACCGCTACAGCATCCGCGGCGACCTGCTCGGCGAACGCATCAACACGGCGGCGGTGGTCTACTCGGTGAGCGCCAACACCACCGTCCGGCTGCTGCCCACCTTCTCGGCACAGGCCGGCGTGAACTACCTCTCGTCGCGGATAACGGCGCAGGGCGAAGACGGACGCTTCTATACGCCCGACCTGACGCTGCGCAAGACGTTCTTGAACGAGCAGTGGACCGTCGCCTTCCAGTGGCTCAACATCGACTTAGGACTTCTCGACACGCAGGAGCAGCGCATCACCACGGAACGGCCCCGCTTCTTCACCACCACCAACTACGTCTACGAGGTCGACATGCTACAACTCTCGGTCAGCTACCACTTCCACCCCGCCCGGCAGCGCGCACGGCTAATCGACAGCGAGTTTGGCAAGGAAGAATTTTAGACTTCAATCTATAGCATTGCTGTTTCAGTTGAGAACCTTATGAAGGCTGAAAAGACACTGCTATCGCGCCTTTATAGGGTTGCTACAGGAAGAGCTTTACCACTCATTTAGTGATGCTATAGTCCCTTTCAGACCGCTGCCGCCGCCCGAGGTTACGAGCCGTGAATACCTTTGCGTTGACGGCCCGCCCCTGGTTCCTTTTAAAAGAATCTTGCCATGAGCACCGAAAAGAGACGTTTCGGCATCAAAGTCGGTTGGTGTGTCTTGCTGATGACGAGCCTCGTCCTGGCGGCCGCGCCGCTGGTCGCCCAGCCGCGCACGGTCGAAGGCGTGGTGCTGGACGCCGACTCGCGCGCGGCGGTGCCCTACGGCGTGGTGGGCAACCGGGGTTTTACGAACGCCACCGTCACCAACGAAGAGGGACGGTTTACGCTGCGCCTGCCCCCGGGCACCGACTCGCTTTACCTGCAGCACCTCAACTACGGCACGCAGGCGTTCGCCCTCGCCGACGGGGAGGCGGAACTGGCGGCGGAGGCGCTGGAGGTAGTGCTCGAAGAGGTGGCCGTTACCGACGTGCCGGTTTCGGAAATCCCGGCGCGGGCGGTGGCACGGTCGAGGGAGGCGCTCGCCACGCCGGTGCTGCTGCGGACGTACTACCGCGAATTTGTCAAGCTGCACGACCGCTACACCAAGTTCGCCGACGGGCTGGTAGACTACCACCTGGAGGGCGGCCGCAAGCTCAAAAGACTTGTTCGGCAGGTCGTCAAACGGCTACAAGTGGACAGGGAGGACGGGGCCACCCCGCCGTGGCTTTCGCTCGTTCACGATCTACCAAACAAGTCTACCAAGTAACCTACCACATGATCCGTACCTACCTGGCGGGCGCTTGCCTGCTGCTGACCACCTCCGCCTTGGCTCAAACCACCCCCAAAGACCCGACCGTCACCGAGATCTGGGAGCCCGCGCCCCGCGTGGTCG
>JBARYS010000306.1:0-2424 GCA_049648155.1 Catalinimonas sp.
GCCGAAGGGGCCAGGGCGCAGGGGATCGAGCAGCCGCCCAACGTAAAGCTGGTGTCAAGGGTGCAGCCGCTGACGGCGTCGGTGATGGTCACCGTGTAGACGCCCTCGGCCAGCGAGCCGGTTGAGGCGCTCGTCAGGTCACCCGTGAAGGTGAACGCCCCGCTGCCGCCGATCACGAACAGGTTGATGGCTCCGTCGGGGTTAGCACAGTCGCTGATGGGCCGCACCTCGGCGCGCAGCGTGAAGGGCGCGCGGCCGTCATGCAAGGTGATGACCGTGTCGATCGAGCAGCCGTTGGCGAGGTCGGTCAGCGTCACGGCGTAGGTGCCGGCCGCGAGGCCGGTGGTGGTCAGGGTGCTCAGGTCGCCGCTCACCTGCATGTTCGAGCTGTCGGTCACCGTCAGGATGATCGAGCCGTCGGTGCCGCCGCACAGTTGTGGGTCGCGCGTGTCGATGCTCACCAAGAAGCGCGCGGCGGGAGCTTGCAGCGTCGCCGTGGCCGTGAGCGTGCAGTGGGTCACGGTGTCGGTCAGCGTGACGCGGTAGACGCCCGGGGCCAGCCCCGCGTTGCTCAGCGCCGTCAGGTCGCCGGCCACCCGGATGCGGTCGGCACTCACGCCGCTGATGCGGAACATCACCGCGCCGTCTTCCGTGTCGCAGGCGGTGGGCGAGGTGACGTCGGTCACCACGTTGAAGCCACCCGGCGAGGTGATTTCGACGGCGTCGAGCGTGGCTTCGCAGCCCGCCGCGTCGCGCACGGTCACCGCGTAGAAGCCCGCCGCCAGCCCACCGAACGTGCTGTCCGTGCCGAACGCCCCGCCGTTGAGCGAGTACGTGTAACCCGGCGTGCCGCCCGTCGTCGTCACCGTGAGGGTGCCCGTGGCCGCGCCGCATTCGGTCGTGGTGCTGTTTGCCGTCGCGAGGGTAAGCGGGGCCGGTCCGTCGAGGGTGACCATCAGCGTGTCGGCGCAGGTGCCGCCGTCGGTGACGATCACCTCGTAGTCGCCCGCCGCGAGGCCGGTAAAGGTCGGGGTGGACTGCGGCGTGCCGCCGTTGAGCTGGTAGAGGTAGAGGCCCGCGCCGCCGCTCACAGCCACCGTCAGGCTACCGTTGGTCTCGCCCGAGCAGGTCGGCGCGGTGCTGCTCACCAGTTGCAGGTCGAGGCGGTTCTGTTCCTCGATCACCACGCCCGCGAGCGTGTCGGTGCAGCCGGCCGCGTCGCGCGCCACGATCTGGTAGGTGCCCGCCGCGAGGTTGCGGAACACGCTGTCGGGGCCGAACGTGCCGCCGTTTAGGGCGTAGCTGACCGCCCCCGTGCCGCCCGTGACCGACACCGCGATGCGGCCGTCCGTGCCCGAGCAGGCGTTCGGGTCCACCCGCTCTACAAGGGCGAGCTGCGGTACGTCTTCGTTGAACAGCGTGAACGACAGTTGCGTCAAACAGCCGTTGTCGTCGCGCACCCGCACGGTGTACTCGCCCGCCGCAAGGGCGTCGAATACCGGGTCGGCACCAAACGTGCCGCCGTTCAGGGCGTACGCGTAGGGCGCTGCGCCGCCGTCGGCCATCAGCTCGATGCGGCCGTTGGGCACACCGCACCCCGTGGGTTGGGTCACGTCGAGCAGCGTCAGCACCGGCGCACCGAAGGGAACGATCGACGTCTCCACCGTGGTGCCGCAGCCCGCCGCGTCGGTGACGATGACCGAATAGGTGCCCGCACCCAGTCCGCCAAATGCGCCCGTCTGGTTCGCGGTGCCGCCCAGGGTATAGGTGTAGGGCGCGGTGCCGCCCGTAGCGGTCACGAGCAAGCTGCCGTCGGTGGCGTCGCACGTTGTGGGCAGCGTCGGGGTGCTGGTCGCGACCACGGCGCAGGGCACCACGCAGCCCGCCACGTAGAAGCTGGTGTCGAGGCTACAACCGCTCACCGCGTCGAGAACAGTGACGGCGTACGTGCCTTCGGGTAGGCCGGTGGTCAGGGCGGCCGTCAACTGGCCGCTGAAGGTGAAGTTGCCGCTGCCGCCGGTGAGCGTCAGCTGAATGCTGCCGTCGGGCGCGTCGCAGGTGCCGACCGGCACTACGTCCGCCGCGAGCATAAAGGGCACCGGGGCCGTCGGCACCACAATGGTCGTGTCGAGGCTACAGTTCGTGTTTTGGTCGAGGAGCGTCACGGCGTAAGCACCGGCCGCAAGGCCGGTGGTGGTCAGGGCGTTCAGGTCGCCGCTCACCACCACGTCGGTGCCGCCGGTTACCTGCATCGTGATGGCTCCGTCCGCCCCTTCGCAAGTCGTTGGGGCTTCCACCCGCACGTCGACCAGGAGCGCGGCGGGGGGCGCTTGCAGTGATAGCGTCACGTTGCGGCGGCAATCGGCGACCGTGTCCGTGAGGGTCGCCACGTAGGTGCCCGCCGCCAGGCCGGTCGTGCTGAGT
>JBARYS010000307.1:0-3133 GCA_049648155.1 Catalinimonas sp.
CGGTCAGGGGCGTCTCGAAGTCCAGTTGAAAGGCGACCTCCTCGTTGTCGCTCTCGTTGAGGTTCTTCAGGCGGCTCGTCACCCCCTCGCCGTCGGATGTGAGCAGGTTGTTCACAAAGTCGTTCGAGCGCTCGTTGCGGCTGTAGAGCGCCAAAAGTGAGAGCTCGCGGCGGGGCGTCTCGAACGAACGGATGTAGTTGAAGTTCACGTCCACCGTGCCGGAGTTGTCGGCCGTGGTCACGTCGCGCAGGCTCTCGCTCTGCAGCGCCCCGTTCAGCAGCGTGCGCGTGAGCAGCTCGTCCTGAAAATCGCGGTTGTTGCGCAGGCCGTACTGCACCGACGCCCCCACGAAGTTCTTCTCGTTGATGTCCAGGTCCATGCCCAGCGTGTAGCGGCCGAACACGTAGCGCCGCCGCGTGTCGGCCTGCTGCGTGGTGGTAAAGGCGGTGCCGTCCAGCGGGTCGCGCGTGGTCTGTAGGTTCTCGAACGCCCCCGGGATGTTGTAGCCGGCCCGGCCGAAGCCCCCCAGCGACAGCCCCACCTTGCCGCGCCGGAAGCCGCCGTTCAGCCCCAGGTTCGACCCCCGCAGCCCGACGCCCGTGTTGACGCCCAGCGTGAGGCCTTCGAGCGTGTTCTTTTTCAGCACGATGTTGATGATGCCGCTGGTGCCCTCCGCGTCGTAGCGGGCCGACGGCGACGTGATCACCTCCACCGACTTGATCTGGTCGGCGGGAATCTGCCGCAGCGCGTCGGCCACGTTGTTGGCCGTCAGCACCGAGGGGCGGTTGTTGATCAGCACGCGCAGGTTTTGGTTGCCCCGCAGCGAGACGTTCCCGTCCAGGTCGACCGAGAGCAGGGGCACGCGCCGCAGCACGTCGGTGGCGTCGCCGCCGCGCGTGGTGGCGTCCAGCTCGGCGTTGTAGACCGTTCGGTCCACCTTCTCTTCGATCAGCAGCCGCTCGGTCTCGACCGTCACCTCGTCGAGCGTCTGCGCCAGGGCCGCGAGCTTGACCGTGCCCAGGTCGAGCGCCCCCCGCACCGGCACCTCCACCCCCCGGCGCACCGTCGGCTCGTAGCCGATGAAGCTGATGGCCACGTCGTACGTGCCGCCCGCCAGCCCCTTGATCTCGAAGCGCCCGTCGTCTTCGGTCACCGTCCCGTCAACGAGCGTCTCGGTGCCCGCTTGTTTCACCACCACCGTGGCGTAGGGCAGCGGCTCGTCGGTAGCGTCGTCGCGGATCACGCCCGTCAGGCGGCCGCTCCCGGCGGGCACCACCACGCGCACGGTGCGGGCAGAAGAGCTGTTCGGCCGGCGCGGCGCGGCGTAGCCCGGCCCGCAGAGCAGACAGAGCGCAAAGAGAGAGGTAAGACGTATGATCATGCAAAAAAAAGAGTGTTTGGAAGACCCGGCGGGCGCGACGAAGGTTTGCCGCCGTCCGGCCTTCCACCAGACGCTCGGACGCCGGCGCAGGTTGATGGTTTAACGTCTTCGCGTCATTATTAAAAAAGGCCGCGCGCGGAGAAGTAGAAAAGCCGATACCGACGATCAACGCCCTCGGAGCGGGTGAATCCAATGCCGGCGGGCGGTGCGTAAAGCTACGCTTTTGCCGTGGCCGACGGGTGGTATCATCCTCCGAAAAAAGTACGGAACGTCGTCGCCGCAATCCCGGTCCAGGCCGCCCGATACGCCCGGATGTCGAGAAAAAAGTAACCTTAGCGCGTAGGTTGAGTTACCCCCACGTGCCGACGCGGCAACATACCACCGGGGGGATTTTGAAACAACGAGAAAAACAGCACTTACTGGACCAACTCTTCGCGCAACTGCGCACGGCTACCGACACGAGCGAAGCAGGCGAGATCGAGCGCCAAATCTGGCACCTGTGGATGGAGAGCGGCGACGAGCACCAGAGCCGTCAACTGCGCCACGGCTTCGAGCTGATGCGCTGGGGGCTGCACGACGAGGCGTGCCGGGTGTTCACGGGCGTCATCAAAGCCCTGCCCGACCTGGCCGAGGGGTGGAACAAACGCGCCACGGCGCACTACCTGCGGGGCCACTACAAAGCGTCCATCGAAGACATCGAAGAGACCCTGCGCCGCGAGCCCCGCCACTTCGGGGCGCTCTCGGGATGGGCCATGATCTGCCGGCAACTCGGCGACCGCGCGGGCGAGCTGCGCGCGCTCAGGGCCCTCTACGCTCTCTGTCCGCAGCAGCAGGACGTTCAGCGGCGTATCGATCACTTGGAAGACGAGGCGACTTAGGTCGCGTTGACCTAGAGCCTGCTGATGCTTTCGGCGCTTCTTGCCCGCACGCTGCGCTGCTTTCGTTGGCCGATGCGCCGCCTAGGCGGCCCCGCAATCGCCCGCCGCAAGCGGCTTGGACTACGCGTAAAAAGACGCGCAAAACCGTGAAATCATCCTCCGTGTCAACACGACCTAGCGCAGTCACTCCGCGCCGGCGTCGCCCTCCACACGTTCGGTGTCGGGATTCTGCATGTCGTTGGGCACCTCGGTGGTGCCGTCGGTGCGGTCCGAGAGGTACCACATCAAGGCGGCCACCACCACCAAAATCAGCACCCAGGGAAGGAAAGACTTTTTGCGCGTCTTACGTGCGGAGTTGAAGCTGCTCATGCGTATCGTCAGGGGTTTGGCTACGCCCTTTTGTACTCGATACGCCCGGGAGACGTTACGGCCGCGCCATCGGTCGCCCAGGTTTTCTCGGCACAACCCTCCCGATGGCGGTGCAGTCACTATTCTGGGCAACTTCTCGTCTGCCGTAGACTGCGGGGCGCCGATCGACAACGTATCTCTCCGACCGACAAGCACATAACATCAGTCAAGCCCACGTCACGAGCGCAGCAACGATACGCAAAAAACCCGGCGGGCGGAGCGTCCTGAGACACCCCGCCCGCCGGGTAGTGCGAGCGTGCTGGGTAACGCTTAGTTGAAGATGTAGCGCACGCCGACCTGCCCCTGCCAACGCGAGCTGTAGATGCCCGAGTCGTCGATGTTGGAGATCTCGCGCGTGTCGGCCACGT
This sequence comes from Catalinimonas sp., assembly GCA_049648155.1. GTDB lineage: Bacteria > Bacteroidota > Bacteroidia > Cytophagales > Flexibacteraceae > JBARYS01. The sequence goes on from JBARYS010000307.1 coordinate 3,036, forward strand.
TGTTGCGGTAGGTGAACTGCGGCGTGAAGTCACCGGCCGTGGGGTCCTGGAAGCCCTCGAAGTTGATCAGCGAGAACGTGCCGAAGTCCGGTCCTTGC
>JBARYS010000308.1:0-1529 GCA_049648155.1 Catalinimonas sp.
CTACACGTCGAACATCCTCAACACGCCGGTCGGCGACAGCCTCGCCTACGTGCGGTCATCGCCGATCTACCACGCCGAGGGGCTGCGGGGCGCGCTGCTCATCTGCCACGGCATGGTCGACACCAACGTGCAGTTTCAGGACGTGGTGCGCCTCTCCCAGCGCCTCATCGAATTGCGTAAGGAGAACTGGGAGTTGGCCGTCTACCCCCTCGAAGGCCACGGCTTCGTGGAGCCCAGCAGTTGGGCCGACGAGTACCGCCGTATTCTGCACTTGTTCGAGACGAATCTGCGGGGAGAGTGACGGGTGTTGGCCGTTGGCTGACCGAAGACGGAAGGCTGAAAACCGACCGGTGACGAAACTTACCACACATCGGCTGCCGGAGCCATGTCGACCATCAGCGTTTGGCGAGTTTGAAGCCGTGGGCTATGGACCATCGACCATGGACTGAACCGCCCATCCGGCGTGACGGCGGGTTCGTCGGTTTGGACTGGGTGGGGGGCACCGTTTTTGCAGAACTTCGCCCTCGTGAGACTTTCGCTGCTGCTGCTGCTTTCCTTGTTTATTGTGACTGCCCTGCGGGCGCAGGACACCACGCGCACGCCCGAGCGGGTGGAGCTGCTCAACGCGGAGTCGCTGGAGGCGGGCGTGCGGCAGGAAGGGGGGCAGGAGATTCGCTTCCGTAAGCTGAAGGGCAGCGTCCGGTTTCGCCACGACAACGCCACCATGTCGTGCGACTCGGCCTACCAGTACTTGTCGAGCAACTCGATCGAGGCGTTCGGGCGGGTGCAGCTCAACCAAGGCGACACGCTCTTCCTGACCGGCGACAGCCTCTTTTACGACGGCACCACGCGGCTGGCGCAGATGCGCGGGCGGCAGGTGGTGCTACGCGACCAGCAGATGACGCTCACCACGCAGCGCCTCGACTTCGACCGCCCCGCGCACCTGGCCTACTACTTCGACGGCGGCACGATCATCGATGAGGGCAACCGCCTCACCAGCGATCAGGGCTACTACAACACCGTCACGCAGTACATGCGCTTCAAGGACAGTGTGCGGCTGCGGAGCTTTGAGCCGCCCTTTCAGTTGGCGTCCGACACGCTCGAATACAGCCGCGTGAGTAAGGTGGCCTACTTCCGCGCACCCACGCGCATCCTCTCCGACGGGCGCGTGCTGCGGGCGCAAGCGGGGCAGTACAACACCCTCACGCGCGAGTCGGACTTTCGTGGGCAGGCCGAGGTCGAAACCGCCGACTACATCCTGCGGGGCGACACGCTCTTTTACGACGAGGTGCGGAAGCTGGGGCGGGCGCGCCACAACGTGGTAATCATCTCGAAGGCCGACACGGTCATCATCGAAGGTGACCGCGGCTTCTACGACGGCGAGCGGGGCTTCGCGCGGGTGCACGGACGGGCGCTGCTCAAGACCCCCCAGGCGGGCGATACGCTCTACGTGGCCGCCGACACGCTGATCTCCCTGCGCCGCCGCGACACCCTTGCCGTTGCCGCCGCCGCGAGCGCTCCCGACACCC
>JBARYS010000309.1:0-4500 GCA_049648155.1 Catalinimonas sp.
ACCACGCCGTGACCTACCACCTGAGCGCCACGGCCTACGTCGAGGGGCTGATCGCGCCGCCCGCACCCGCCGCCACGCCGCTGCTCGCCTGGTCACCTACCGATGCACCCGCCGGCGCGCTGAACCGCGCCCGGGCGGCTGCCACCGCCCTGCGGGGCCGAATCGTGAAGGAGGCGGCGACCTTCCGTGAGGACGCACGGCGGGCGAATGTGCTCTACTTTCTGCCCGACATCTTACCTGCCGACGCCGCCGCCTGGTTCACCTACCCCACCTCGGCGCGGCTGCTGGTGGCTGAACGCACCGCGCCGTCCACTTGGGCTACGCTGCAACGGGCGGCGCAATACCACGGCGCGAAGAACCTGCTGGTCCATCCCACCGGCCCCCTTCCCGCCGACGGCGCACTGCTGCGCTTCTTCTGGGAGCACCTGCAAACGGGCGCACCGATGGCCGAGGCGCTGCACCTGGCGCAACTCGACTGCATTGCCGACCCCAACCTGGCCGCGCCGCACCACTGGGCAGAGTGGCGGCTGATCGGCAACCCGGGCCTAACGCTCTCGCCCGAAGAGCCCCTGGGGCGCTGGCTGATCTGGGGGCTGGGGCTGCTGCTGGGGCTGAGCTTCGTGGTCGGCATTCGTCGCTATTGGGCACGGCAGTTCAAACGGCGATACGTGGAGGGGGCGTAGCAGCAACTCATCGGACGCAATCTCCACGACTTTTTCAGCTCTTCAGACCCCGGAGGTCTGCCGAGACGGCGTCCGGGTGGACATCCGGGGTCTTTGACGTCGGCTTCTGCTTCGAGGTCATGCTGCGGGAAATCTTCGAAAGAGACGGCACGAATTCGAGCGAGTCGATGCGGTTCGACATCACGGAGCAATGGAGAACGACGCGGTGGTTGCCGGATACCTGAACGCGTGAGGTTGACCATCGCACCACACGCCGCCCGTCGGTTCTCTACCTTTGCCGCATGGACCTAGAATTGTCCCTGAAACAGGGACTACAACGCGCTTTTAAGGAATTATTCGACGCTGATGTCGACGCCGGCGACCTCGCCCTGCAACCCACCCGCAAGGAGTTTGAGGGCACCTACACGTTCGTGACCTTTCCGTACGGACGCCTCACCAAGCAGCGGCCCGACGAGACCGCCCGCCGCCTGGGCGAGCACCTGCGGGCGCACATGGAGGCCGTGGCGGGCTACAACGTAGTCAAGGGCTTTCTGAACCTAGAGGTGGCTGCCGGGCACTGGCGCGAGGTGTTCCGCACGCTGCGGGCGCAACCCGACTTTAGCCTGCCGGAGCCGACCGGGCAGCGCGTGATGGTCGAGTACGCTTCGCCGAACACCAACAAGCCGCTCCACTTGGGGCACCTGCGCAACATCTTCCTGGGGGCGTCCGTCGCCGAGCTGATGCGGGCCGACGGCCACGAGGTGGTGCGCGCCAACTTGATCAACGACCGGGGCGTGCACATCTGCAAGTCGATGGTGGCCTACCGACACTTCGGCGAGGGTGAGAACCCCGCGAGCAGCGGCCTCAAGGGCGACCACCTGGTGGGCAAGTACTACGTGCGCTTCGACCAAGCCTACCGTGCGCAGGTGGGCGAACGGGTGGCGGGCGGCATCCCGCAGGAGCAGGCCGAAAAAGAAGCACCCCTGATGCAAGAGGCCCAGGCAATGCTGCAACGCTGGGAGGAGGGCGACGCCGAGGTGCGCGCGCTCTGGGAGCAGATGAACGGTTGGGTGTACGACGGCTTCAGGGCAACCTACGAGCGCATGGGCATCGCCTTCGACCAGTACTATTACGAATCGAACACCTACCTGCTGGGCAAAGAGGTGATTGACGAGGGGCTAGAGAAGGGCGTATTCTACCGGCGCGACGACGGCTCGGTGTGGGTCGACCTCAGCGACGAGGGTCTCGATGAAAAGCTGCTGCTGCGGAGCGACGGCACGTCGGTCTACATGACGCAGGACCTCGGCACGGCCGAGCTGAAGTACCGCGACCACCGCATCGATCGCTCGGTGTACGTGGTCGGCAACGAGCAGGACTATCACTTTCAGGTGCTGTTCGAAATCCTGAAGAAACTGGGCCGCCCCTACGCCGGGGGCCTCTACCACCTTTCGTACGGCATGGTCGACCTGCCCAGCGGCAAGATGAAGTCGCGCGAGGGCACGGTGGTGGACGCCGACGATCTGCAGGACGAGATGGTGCGCACGGCCGCCGCTTACATCGCCGAGCAGGGCAAGACCGAGGGACTGAGCGAAGCGGAGAAAGAGGCGCTCTACCGGACCATCGCCCTGGGGGCGCTGAAGTACTTCCTGCTGAAGGTGGGGCCGAAGCGCCGGATGCTGTTCAACCCCGCCGAGTCGGTCGACCTACACGGACACACGGGTCCATTCGTGCAGTACACGCACGCCCGCACGGCCTCGGTGGGGCGGTACGCAGCCGAACGCAACCTGCAACCGCAGGTCGCCGACGACTACACGCCCGAGCCACGCGAGCAAGAACTGATCTTCCTGCTGGCCACCTTCGCCGCGAAAGTGCACGAGGCCGCCGGGGCGTACGACCCCTCGGTGCTGGCGCAGTACGTCTACGACGTGGCGAAGGCCTACAACCGCTTCTACGACGCGCACTCTATCCTGAAAGCCGAAAGCCCGGCCGCTGCCGCCTTCCGTCTGTCCCTGAACGAGCAGGTGGGCAAAACCATCCGCCGGGGCCTGGGCTTGCTGGGCATCGAGGCCCCCGAACGCATGTAGAGCGAGACGCAATATTTTGCATCTCGCGGAGAACGTGCGTCTCTGTGGAGAAAGCGAAGCGCTAACCCCGCCCGCAACCGTCGTTTTCCGCTAAACTTGCGGGCTCTGCCGGGCCGGTTCTTCGGCGCGGCGCTTTCAACCCACGAAATACGATTTACCCCATGCGAGGCACCTGGTTTTTGTGCAAGCTGGCCTACCAGCGGCAGGAAGAGAACGGCAAAGTGCAGAACGTGAAAGAGCAGTACCTGATCGACGCCATGTCGTTCACCGAGGCCGAAGCGCGCGTCTACGAAGAGCTCGGCAGCGCCCTACCCGCCTTCATGCTGACGAGCGTCGCCAAGATGAACGTGCAGGAGATTTTTCCTTACGACGACGCCGAGACGTGGTACAAAGCGAAGGTGCAGTTTCTCGATACCGACGAGCGCACCGGCAAGGAGAAAAAGACCACGCACCTGATGCTGGTCAGTGCCCCGAGCGTGAAGGAGGCTTGGGAGCGCATCACCGAAAAGATGGGCGGCCTGATGGCGACCTACCAGATTACCGACATCAACCTGACGCAAATTCTGGAGATCTTCCCCTACGTCGATGATCCCGAGAAGCCTGCTTTCAAGGAAGAGGTGGACGCCGAAACGGGCGAATTCGTCGGGTAAAGCGCTGATTACTCCGCGCGCGCGGGCACTGCTACCGTGTCGGTGGGAGCCACGCGGACGAACTGGTTCTGACGGACGTTCCGCTCGGAGGCGTCCTTCTCCTTCTTCTTTTTGAAGAGCCAACCGAACAAACGGCTGTCGTTGATGCGCTCGGCGGTCTCTTCGAAGTCGGCAGCGGTGCGCTGCACCTGCATCACGGTGGTGTGGGCGTCGCGCGACAGCTCGGTGTCGGTGAGCAGTTGGTTGACCAGCCCCTCCTCGTCGTTGAGCTTCTCGGTAAACTGGGTGGCGTTGCGCGTGGCCTCGCCGGCGGCAGTTGCCACCTGCTCCAGTGAGTCCAGCAGGGTGTTCACCCGCCGGGCGGTGCCGTCGTCGTTGAGCCACTGGCCCACGGTGCCTTCGCCCCGCTCCACGCGGTCGGCCACGCGGCGCAGGTCAGCGGTGAGGGCGGCGGCGTTGCGGCCGGTGGTCTGGTAGCCCGCCAGCGTCAGCTCGATTTCACCGTAGAGGCTGGAGTCTTGCAGCATCCGCCCGACGGTGCCCTCACCCCGGCGAATTTGCCCGATGATCGCGGCCAGGTCTGCGGTGATCTGCTGGGCGTTGCGGCCCGTATTCTCGGCCACGGCCATCAGCTCGTCGAAACTGGGTGGTTGTCGGGTGGCCAGTTCGTCGCCCGCCTCGACGGAGCGCACGCCGGGCGTGCCGGGGGCAATGCTCACCACCTTGTTGCCCATCAGCCCCTCGGTGCCGACGGTGGCCGTGGCGTCGCGTTTGATGAACGGCACGGCGTCCTCTTCGATCATGAGCGTCACGCGTACGGTCGAATCGCTGACGAGGCGCACCTCGCGCACGGTGCCCACCTTGATGCCGGAGAACTGCACGTTGTTGCCCGCCTGTAGCCCCTGCACGTCGGTGAAGGTCGCCGTGACGTCGACCGTCGAACTGAACAAGCTCTTCTGCGCGCCTAGGTAGTAGAGCGCTCCGATGAAGATGACCGCCCCGAGCGAGACGAACACGCCCACTAAAACGCTGTTTCTGGTTTTCTTATCCATATAATTTGGTGCCGCCCGGGCGGCTTTTTGGTATATCAATCATTCTGTCTGG
>JBARYS010000310.1:0-7965 GCA_049648155.1 Catalinimonas sp.
GCGGTCGGAAGCCGGTCGGCAAACATCGGTCTCCCGTCTTCCAGCCTCCGTTCGAGGTCAGCGGCCGATCGTCGTCGGTCAGTCGTAAGTTTGCGGTTCGTCCAGACCAAAAATTGTGCTTCGTGGCTGAATCGAGTTCTAAGTCTAAGGTGATCCGTGGGGTGTTGCTGGGCGTTGGTTTCGTCGCGCTGGCGGCGGCGGCGGCCTGGGCCTGGCTGCGGCAACAGCAGACCACCACGCTCAACGTGAACGATACCGACTTCGCCGTGGTCGACACGGCGAGTGTCGACCGCATCTTCATCGCCCACAAAGATGGCCAGACGGCGCTGTTCGAACGGCGCGAGGGGGGCGAGTGGTGGGTCGGTGACCGCTACCCCGCCGCCGCGCCGAAGATGCGTATGTTGCTCGGTACGCTGCACGACGTCTCCATCAAGCGCGCCCTGAACCCCGCCGAGCGCGACAACGTGGTGCGTGAGATGGCCGTCCACTCGGCGAAGGTCGAGATCTACCAGCGCGGGGAGCTGAGCAAGGTATACTACGTGGGCAACGAGACCAACGACGAGCGCGGCAGCTACTTTCTGATGGACGGGGCCGAGCAACCGTACGCCGTGCACATCCGGGGCTTCCGGGGGCAACTGACCTCGCGCTTCCGCGTGCGGCCGTCCGATTGGCGTGAGAAGACGCTCTTTGTGGCGGCGCGCGACCAACTCGAAGAGGTGGCCGTAGGGTACCCGAACGCGCCCAAAGACGGCTTCACCATCGTGAGGGACGGGCGGCGGCTGGTAGTCGAGCAGATGCCCGGGGCCGACACCGCCCGCGTGCGTGCCTACGCCGGTCTGTTCGCCCGGGGGGTTTACGCCGAGCGCTACTACGACGAGGGTGAGTACGTGGTCGAATACCTGGACTCACTGCGTGCAGCCACCCCAGCGGCGCTCCTGCGGATGCAGCGACGCGGCCGTGCGCCGGTTGAGATCGAACTTTACGAGTTGGCCGGACAGTCGGACCGCATGATTGCGCTGATGGGGGAGAAGCGCGAGCCGCTGACGATCCAGCTTCCCATCCTGAACCAGCTGCTGATGCGGCGTCCGTTTTTCGGCCAAGGACCACCCGTGACGCCGCCCGTGCAGTAGCACTTTTCGGGGCCGCAGGCGTTGACCCGTACCGGCGAAAAACCCTTACATTTACCGATTCACACACCCTCCCGTACACCATGCAATTCACCGTCTCTTCATCGGCCCTCCTCAAGCAGCTCAGCGGTATCAAAGGCGTGATCGCCAGCAACCCGGTCATCCCGATTCTGGAGAACTTTCTGTTCGACATCAAGGGAGGAGAGCTGACGGTGACGGCCTCGGACCTGCAGACGTCGATGGTGGTGACCTTGCCCGTGCAGGCCTCCGACGACGCGGCCATCGCCATCCCGGCCAATATCCTCATGGACACGCTCAAGAACCTGCCCGAGCAGCCGGTGACGTTCGTGCTGGAGCGCTCGACGTACGGGGTGGAGCTGAGGTCCGACAACGGTCAGTACAAGCTGGCCGGTGAGAACGCGGTGGATTTTCCCCGTATTCCCGAACTGCGCGACGCAACCACGCTGGAGGTGACCTCCGACGCCATCCACCGGGCGGTGTCGAACACGATCTTCGCCACCAGTACCGACGAACTACGCCCCGCCATGACGGGCGTGCTGGTGCAGATGGACGAGACCAACTCGACGTTCGTCGCGACCGACGGCCACCGCCTGATCCGCTACCGAGGTGCCGCCGCGCGCCCGTCGGAGAACGGTGACGGGGGCACCGCCCAGGCCGCCCCGCCGGTATCGATCATTTTGCCGCGCAAGGCGCTAAATCTGCTCAAGGCCACACTGCCCGCCGACGACACGCAGCTCACCATGTCGTTCAACCGTTCGAACGCCTTCTTCCGCTTCAACAACACGCGGATGATCTGCCGCCTGATCGACGAGCGCTTTCCCGACTACGAGAACGCGATCCCGACCAACAACCCGAACGTACTGACCATCGAGCGGATGCCGCTGCTCAACTCGCTCAAGCGCATCGACATCTACGCCAACAAGACCACCCACCAGGTGCGTTTGAAGATCGAAGCCACCGAGCTGAACGTCTCGGCCGAGGACCTGGACTTCTCGAACGAGGCCAGCGAGACGCTCCCCTGCGAGTTCAGCGCCGACGGCCAACCCGGCGAGCCGATGGTGATCGGCTTCAACGCACGCTTCCTGATCGAGATGCTCAATAACATGCACTCCGACATGATCGCCATCGAGCTTTCGACGCCCAACCGCGCCGGGCTCATCATGCCGAAGGAGAAGGAGACCGAAGAGGACATCCTGATGCTGGTGATGCCGGTGATGCTCAACAACTACGTGTAGCCGCCGGCGAGCGCCGCCGCAAAGCAAAACGTCCGCCCTTCGCGAGAAGAGCGGACGTTTTGTGTGTGGGACGTACTGGATTCGAACCAGTGACCTCTGCCGTGTGAAAGCAGCGCTCTGAACCAACTGAGCTAACGTCCCGTGGAAAGGGCTGCAAATGTAAGCGGCGACGGGCATTTGCCCAGCGCCGCCCGGCCAAAATATTTCGGCCGGGCGGCGCTGCCCTCCCCCGGGGTCGAAGTCGGCGACCCCGCCGGGGTGGGGTCGCGTTATGGAAGGTCGTTACGCCTCGGGTGTGCCTTCAGCGTCAGGGGCTTCGTCCGGAGCGTCGGTGCCGGTGTCCACTTCTTCGGGTTTCTTGAAGGCGTCCGGCTCGTGCGTGACGATCAGGTTGTACCAGGTGATGAGCTTCTTGATGTCGGAGGCGTAGACGCGCGAGGCGTCGTAGTTGGGCAGCAACTCCGACATGAAGTCGCGCAGCTCGGCCTCGGGGGCTTTTTGCGGGGCGATGTCCACACGTCCGCCCGCCTGCTGGGCGTAGAGCTTGTCCATGACGGCTTCGAGGGGCTCGGAGCCGTCCTCGTCGGTAACGTAGATCGAAATCTCCTTCAAGACCGACACGCGGCTGCTGGCACCGGCGGCGAAGCGCCCACCGGTGCCGTCGAGCGGTTCGAGCACCACGCCCGTGCGGGTGGGCTTGAGCACGCGAAAAAGGCCGGGCTTGCCCGCCACGGCCGCAATTTTTTGTAATTCCATGGTGTATCTACAGTTTGGTTGAAAGCGCGGTTACTCGGTGATCGGCGTGAAGTCGCGATTCACCTTGCGGATAAAGCCCAGCAGCTCTTCGCGCCCCAGTCGGGAGGTCGACGAGGTGACGAAGCGCGGCGGCAGCTCCTCCCAGGTCTCCAGCAGCTTTTGCTCGTAGGCTTCCACCTGTTGCTGCACGCGCGCGGCGGCGAGCTTGTCGGCCTTGGTGAACACCAGCGCGAAGGGGATGCCCCGTTCGCCCAGCCAGGAGATGAAGGTAAGGTCGTTGTCGAGCGGGTCGTGGCGCACGTCGAGCAGCACGAACGTGCAGAGCAGGTTGGCGCGGTAGGCGAGGTAGTTTTGGATCATCTCCTCCCAGGCCGTGCGCGTGCCGATGCCCACCTTGGCGTAGCCGTAGCCGGGCAGGTCGACCAGGTACCAGGCGTCGTCGATCAGGAAATGACTGATCATGCGCGTCTTGCCGGGCTGCCCCGAGGTGCGCGCAAGGTGTCGGCGGTCGGTCAGCAGGTTGATGAGCGACGATTTGCCCACGTTCGAGCGGCCGATGAAGGCGTATTCGGGTTTCACGGGCGGCGGGCACTGTTGCACGTCCTCGCAACTCATCACGTACTGGGCTTCTTGAATATCCACCCCGCAAAGCTAGGCAATAGCACGGGGGCACGGCGCGGCACCCAACCTTACACCCCTCGCCGCCGGCGAGCGCCCCGGTGCCGCCAATTCTGCTTTCTTTCGTATGTGGGGCAGCGAGAACCGCCGCGCAGGCCCCGTGGAGACCGCGCTGAAAGAAACGCGCCCCACGCGGCGGCGGCCACCTCCCACCGAACGAACCTGGACCACCGGCGAAGAACGCGCGAATAGATTCCGACTTCCTACATCAGACATAAAATGCGTACGATTCTCTTCTTGTACCGGATAAGCGTGGCGGCGGCGATGCTCTGGGTAGCCGCCGTCTCCACCGCCTGGGCGCAAGACGCCGACCTGGTGGCCGTAGCCGATGAGCAGTATAACTTCGGCGATAAGCGCGACGCCAACGAGACCTACCAGTTGGCGCTCACCTTCAACGCCGACAACGTACGGGCCAACTACATGGCGGGTATCTGTTACCTGGAGACGATCCACAAGGACCAGGCGCTGCCCTTCCTACAAAAGGCCTACGCACTGGACCCGGCCGTCGACGACGACATCCTCTACCTGATCGGGCAGGCGTATCACCTGGGCGAGCGCTTCGACGAGGCCATCGATGCCTATGAACGCTACCTAGCGGCCGTGAGGGGGCGCACGGAGAGCAAGCGGATCGTCCGCGAGGCCGAAGCGCTCGTGGAGCGCCGCCAACACGAGTGCCGCACCGGCAAAGAGCTGAAGGCGCGGCCCGAACCGGTCGAAATCATCAGTGCGGGTGGGGGCATCAACACCATCGCCAAGGAGAACGCGCCCGCCATCACGGCCGATGAGTCGTTGATGATATTCACCTCGCGGCGGGCGGGCGGCATGAGTCCCGACAAGGCGCGCGACAACATCTTCTTCGAGGACATCTATTACAGCGAGCGCAACGGCGACACCTGGCAGCCGGCGCAACTGCTGCCCGGCATCAACACCGAGACGCACGACGCCAGCATCGGCCTTTCGGCCGACGGTAAGATGCTGCTGCTCTACAAGGACGACAACGCGGGCGACATCTTCGTGTCGTACCGCGAGAAGGACGGAAGTTGGTCGAAGCCGCGCACCATCAGCGACAACATCAATTCGAGCTTCCGGGAGAGCGCCGCCTCGTTTTCGGCCGACGGCCAACGCCTTTACTTCGCCAGCGACCGCTCGGGCGGGCAGGGCGGCATGGACCTCTACATGAGCGAGTCGCTGGGCAAGCGCAAGTGGGGAGCACCCGTCAACCTGGGGCCGACCATCAACACCGAATACGACGACGACGGCCCGGTGATGAGCTTCGACGGCACCACGCTCTACTTCAGCTCGAAGGGCCACCGGGGCATGGGTGGCTTCGACCTGTTTAAGTCGGCGTTCGACGAGACCACCGGCCAGTGGGGTGACCCCGAGAACCTGGGCTACCCCATCAACACGCCCGACGACGACATTCACTACGCCGTCGGGGCCGACGGGCAGGCCTACTACGCCTCGGTGAAGGACAACCTGGGCGAGGGTGATATGGATATCTTCCTGATCCGCCCGAAGGAGCCAACCGAAGAAGACACCGTCGAGGCCGTGGCCGCCGCCCCGGTCGATACGGTCGCCGAAGAGGAGGTCGTGGAGGCCCCGGTCGCCGCCCCCGCGCCGCTGCTGCCGGTGGTGTGCCACGTGTCGGTAGCCAACGAGGCGGGGGAGCCGCTCGACGCCGAGGTGTTCTGGGACGAGGGGCACTTTACTGCCGCCTCTCCGGGGCAGTACCACCTCGAATCGAGCGACACGGTGGCCCGCCGCTTGCGCGTCACGGTGCAGGCGCCGGGTTACGTCTACCAGTCGGTGTCGTTCGACGTCCCGCCCGCCGACACCGACCAGCGCCAGCGGATCGTCAAGGCGGTGCGATTGCGCCGGGCAGGCCCCGGCACACGCGTGGTGCTGCGGAACGTCTATTTCGAGTTTAACGAGGCGCGCCTGAAGAAGAGCTCTTACGCCGAACTGGACCGCCTTGAGCAACTGCTGTCGCAAACCCCCAATTTACAGGTCGAGATCGCCGGACATACCGACCGTGTGGGCAGCGCCCAGTTCAACAAGCAACTGTCGCAGCGCCGCGCCGAGGCGGTGCGCGCCTACCTGACACAGCGGGGCGTAGCGGCCGACCGCGTCCGGGCCGTGGGCTACGGTGAAGAGAAGCCCCTCGCCTCGAACGACGACGAAGCCGAAGGCCGCGAACTGAACCGCCGCACGGAGTTCATTGTCCTCGGGGACTAAAGTCTGAAGTGCCGGCGTGTCTTCGGCTGCTGCCCCTAAAACCTGGACGCGGAAGCCATGGGTGGGCCGGCACTTCAGACTCCCAAAAAAGCAACCTTCGGGACGGTTCGGGGTTAACCACCCTATACAAACGTACCGTCCGCACTATGACCGTTCTCCCTTACGAGGAACGCAACGACCCTAAGAAGCAGCAGGTGGCCGACATGTTCGACGCCATTTCGCCGCGCTACGACTTTTTGAACCACACGCTTAGCCTGGGTATCGACCGCTACTGGCGGAGCGAGGCGCTGAAGATGCTGCGGTCGCGTGCGCCGCGCTACCTGCTCGACGTGGCCACCGGCACGGCCGACTTCGCCATTCAGGCGCTCACGCTGAAGCCGGACAGGATCATCGGGGTGGACATCTCGGAGGGGATGCTCGACGTGGGGCGGCGCAAGCTGCGGCGTGCGAGCCTCGACGACCGCATCGAGCTGCGGAGCGGCGACTCTGAAAAACTGCCTTTTGCCGACAATGAATTTGATGCGGTGATCGTTGCTTTCGGCGTACGCAACTTCGAGAATTTAGAGGCGGGGCTACGCGACATCCGTCGGGTGCTTAAGCCCGGCGGGGCGGCCCTGATCCTGGAATTTTCGCAGCCGCGCGGTGCCATCGGACCGGCGTATCAGGCGTACTTTCGTCATGTGCTTCCGAAAATTGGCCAGTGGGTGTCGGGCGACTCTTCCGCTTATACTTACCTTCCCGAGTCGGTGGCACAGTTTCCCGAAGGGGGAGCGTTCTTACAGATCTTAGAAGCAACCGGCTTTCACGCGCCAGTATGGAGACCACTCACGTTCGGCATTGCCTCGGCTTATCTCGGCCAAAAACCGTCCTGACCCTTTTCTGCTGTTTGATCGGCCTCGCGCCGGCGTTCGGGCAGCTTCAACTCGGCCGTAAGGGCAACAACCTGCCGGGCTACGAGAACCGACTGCTGCACTACGGCTTCTTCGTGGCGGTGAACTACTCTACGTTCCGAGCGCAGCACTCGTCTTACTTTCAGGATCAGCTCGACGGTACGCTCTTCGAAAATATCGAGGAGGTGGAAGACGTCGCGGTCGCCAACCCGATCTTGGCTTTACAGCCCAAAGGCTTCGGGGGCTTCACGCTGGGCTTCGTGCTGAACTTGCACCTGGGCGAACACTTCGACCTGCGCTTCACGCCGGGCGCTTCGTTCTACCAGCGGCAGGTCGAGTATACCTTCAGCGGCAACCTGCCCGACGAAGAGACCAACAGTTCGACGCAGCTCTCGGGCACGATTTTCAGCTTCATCGAGACGCCGCTGCTGCTGAAGTTCAAGTCGGCGCGCCGCCAGAACGTGCGCCTCTACCTGGTGGGTGGCGTCCGCCCGGGCCTAGAGGTGGGGGCGAGGCGCAACGAGACCAGCGACGAGGTGCTGCGCACCGAGAACACCGACTTCAGCATCGAGTACGGCATCGGGGCCGACCTCTACTATCCGCTGTTCAAGTTCTCGCCCGAGTTGCGCTTCTCGCACGGAATTTCCGACATGAAGTTGACCAGCACCAACCCCTTCGCCCGCAGCCTGCGCCGCCTCACTACGCACACCGTGACGCTCTACTTCTTCTTCGAGTAGCCGCGCGGCACACCCCTTTCCGCCATGATTGCACTCATCACGGGGGCTACCTCCGGCATTGGCCGCGCCACGGCCGAGCTCTTCGCCGCCCAGGGCTACGACCTGATTCTTTGCGGTCGCCGGGCCGAGCGGCTCGACGCCCTGGCAACGACCCTGGGCGAGCGGGTGCGCGTGCTGACCCGCCGCTTCGACGTGGCCGACCGCGCGGCCGTGCAGGAGGCCCTCGGCGCACTGCCCGATGACTTGGCGGCGGTCGACATCCTGATCAACAACGCGGGCATCCAGA
>JBARYS010000311.1:0-1584 GCA_049648155.1 Catalinimonas sp.
GGCGAGAAATGCGCAGAGCTTACGAGCCTCGTCCTCAGGAGACTTGCCCCAATCTTCTAAAAAAAGAACTAAAATATTTTCTTGAGGAAACAAATTACGATAAGGATCGATCTGGTAATCGAAGCAACAGTGATACAACACCTGGTGAATCTCAACTCGATGACGAACGTAGGTCTCAAAGCCTCCCCGAGCCTTAAAACGGTTGGCCACGTAGTCCATCTTCCATTCTGACAGCAACTTCTGGTACGGGTGGCGTGTGATATAAATGATCTTCATGTCCGGGTTGAAAGCGTGAATATGCTTAGCGCTTTCGAGATTGGGCCGAACTGTATACGTTGGAGAGGCCTCCCCGATGACCGACTCACCCCGGTAATGACTAAAAAAGTCTAAATACCACGCTTCTCCTCGTGCCAGATTCTTTTCGACACTAAAATAGTGTATCTCTTTTTCTCTACCGAAACAGCAGTCTGGGTGCTCCTTGAGGAGGGCGGCTAGGGTACTTGTACCACATTTGCCTGAGCCTACGATGAGAAAATTAGGTTTCGGCACGGAGGATGACATATGAATCTAGGTAGAAGCAGTTAGCGGTAAAAGGTGTCCAAACGGGGCGGTTGCATCAAAGTGCAAGTTGTGAAAGAAATTTCACAAGGAAGAAGTTGCTTCTGATGGTTTTGTTTCGCTTTAGACTCACCCGCGCCGGATCAGCACCAAAGCCGGCTTGCGGACCGTTTGGGCCGGACAAAACTGCTGAGATTATTCCTGGGCTATGACAATCTGTACATAAGCTTGCTGCCGGCCGGCATTATGCCGCGTAGCCGTTTACCGTCGGCGTCCCAGGTGCTTCTCGCGCAGCAACTCCACGATCTGTCCTACCCGTTTATTGGGTAACGTGACCGGTGGGATACCCGTGAGAAGATGCTCGCCGGCAGCTTCGTTAAAGCATATGTAAATACTAGAGCGTCATGACGAGTAGCTGGGCCGCTCGCCATGACGCTCTAGTATTCGTCTTGTGAAAGTACGCCTCTGCTTTGAAGCCTACCGCTTCAAGACCGTACGCTGACGATAAAAGCGCCCGCGTACCCCGCCTTTACTTCATCAGCGTGACGCCCTGCACCTCGTTACTGCGCTGTATCACGGCCCGGTAGATTCCGCCGGCCAGGTGACCCAGCGCCACTTCGCGCACCCCTTCGGCGGTGTGTACGAGTTGGCCCGTCGCGCCGTACACGCGTACCGACACCGGTTGCCCCTCGCGCCCGCCGTCGGGGTCCATCCGCCCCCTCCGCTACCCGACGTCGACGTAAGGTTTCCGCGCGGGGCGTACCACTTATTGCCTACGGCTGCATCTGCTCAACCCGCCGCTCGAACCCGGCCTTACGGTCGCGCGACAAGCGCACCTGCGTGCCGTCGTCGAGCGTGAGCAGGCTCTCGCCCCGTTGGTACCGGCGCAGACGATCGAGGTTGAGCAGGTGGGAGCGGTGCACCCGGAAAAAGTGCGGCGTCTCCCCCAGCAGCTCTTCGAAGTAGCCGAGCTTCTTGCTGATGAGCAGGTCGCGCCCCCCTTGCAGGTGTAGCCGCGTGTAGGCC
>JBARYS010000312.1:0-3869 GCA_049648155.1 Catalinimonas sp.
GCTAAGCAACGGCTTATCCGGCAGCACTCACACTCAGCTTCTTCTCCAGCCGACATACGTTGTGGCCGTCGATCTCGCCGAATGTCACCCGGTCCATGATGCGCTCCACTAGCTTTAACCCTAACCCGCCGCGCCGCCCCGACTCCTTGATCTCCCTCACCGACTGGGCGTGGTAGTCGTCGTAGTCGAACGGACGACCGGGGTCGGTAATTTCTACCTTCAACACCGGAGGTTCAAATTCGAGCCGCAGTTCGAGCACGTCGGGCGTGTCTTCGTTCGCCGAGGGGGCACCGTGCAAGATGGCGTTGGCACAGATCTCGTCTATGGCCACAATGAGTAGGCTCTGCTCCTGCTCGCTGACGTCGAGGGGTGCCAGAAACCGGCGCATCCAGTCGCGGATGCGCTTCAGTTGTTGGGTCTCGCGGGGCACACGGGCGGTCTTGATCATGTAACGGCGGGTGGCGGCGTGGTCGTGGGTCAGGCGGTTTCGATCGATTAATCTCCTTACGATCCAACCCCGGCGGGGTTACGCCCACCTGGACTACTCGGCGGCGACCGAAAAGGCTACCAGGGCTTTCTCCCAGCGCATTTTGACCTCGCCCGCCTCTTCGACCATGAACTCCAGGCGCTCTTGGCTGTCGCTCACCATCTGCGGCTTCACCCGCACGCGCAGGGCGTCCTTGGTGTCGTCGTACTTGTAAGCACCCCACTGGGCGGCCTCTTCGTTGAAGATGATCGTCCACTCGCCTTCGGTCGGGATGGTGAAGAGGGCGTACTCACCGGCGGGCAGCGCCTGTCCTTCGATCGTCACGTCCTCGTCGAAGCGGATCACGGTAGCCTCGTTGGCGCCGGTGCGCCACACTTTGTCGTAGGGCACCAGGTCACCCCAGATGGTGCGGCCCTTCACGGCCGGCGAGCTCCAGTTGATCGACACTTCGACGCCGTCGATGGTGCCGGAAGCCTCTTTGGCGGGGCTAGGCTTCTGGCCGAAACAAGCCGTGGTGAGCAGAAGAAGGGCAAAAACAGAGAGTTGACGTAGCATGATTGAATGTATTTGTGTGTGTGGCACGAACATACCGCTTTTCTGCCCGAACGTCCAAGGTCGCGGGAGCACGCCTTCCGTTTTTCGGTCCCGGTGTCGACCGCGCGACAAAGCGCGTCTCAACCCACCGGCCGTACCTTTCGGCGCATGAAGGCCTCCACGTCAAAACCGCTCGACCCCGGGCTGGGCCTCAAGCACGGCCGCCGCACGCAGCGCATGGAGACAATCTACGCGCGCCACTTCCTACGTAGACCTCGACTTCGTGTGGGGCGGGCGCTTCCTCCCGGCCTACCACACCCGCGACAACGGCCGGATCGTGCTCTACTTGGACCGACTCCACGACCACGGGCGGGTAGACTTTAGTGACTTGATGGGAGAGTGATGGTGGGCATTTGGTTGCTGGGAAGCCTTCTTGAGGGGCGGTCGCACGTTGCTACCCCTGGTTCTGCATTTTTTCGACGGCACTCGTCGGTCGTTCCGTAAAAATCTGAATGACGATAGCATTCGCATATCACAACGCCCTTCCGGCACAATGACCCAAAACCGCAGGCCGAACGGAGTGCTCGGCGCACGGCGGCCTAATCGTCGGCTAGACAGAGCGAGGCCGCCCCGACGATGCCCGCGTTGTTGCCGAGGGTGGCGAGGCGGATGTCCAGCTCGTCCAGGTAGTAGGGCGTCAGGTGCGTGCGCAGCACCTCCCACATGCGGTCGCGGACGAACTCGAACGTGTCGGAGACGCCCCCGCCGATCAGGATGGTCGGGATGTCGAGGATGCGGATGGCCGACACCATCGCCTCGCCCAGCACCACGCCCACGTCGCGGAACACCTCGAGCGCCAGGGCGTCGCCCATCTGCGCGGCCCGCGTGATGCTCTTCGAGTTGAGCAGCTCCACGTCGCGCAGGTGCGTCTCGGCGGTGTGGTGCTCCAGCTTGTCGACGGCAATGGCGCGGATGCCCTGCTTGCCGATGTTTTGCTCGATCAGGCGGCCGTTGCCCGCCACAATGTGGCCGATCTCCATGCCGTTGCCCCGCGCGCCGATGAAGAGGCGCTTGTCGATCACGGCCGCCCCGCCGATGCCCGTGCCCATGGTGATGAAGATGAAGTCGCGCGGCAGCTTCTTCTTCCCAAAGAAGAATTCACCCAGGGCGGCGGCGTTGGCGTCGTTCTCCAGAAAGAACTTGTGCTTCGGAAAACGGTCTTGCAGGGCGTCGCGGAGCTTAAAGCCGTTCAGCTCCGGCAGGTTAGGCAGTTCAAGCGTGCGCTTGCGGCTCCGGCTCAGCGTGCCCGGCAGGCCGATGCCGACGCGCTTCACCTCGCGGTACTGCTTCAGGTGATCGTCGAGGGCGTCGAGGAAGTGCTCCACGAAGCCGCCGTTTTCGCGCATTTCGTGGGTGGGGTACTTGATCTTGTCGAGCAACTGACCGGAGGCCGTCACGAGACCGAATTTGACGTTGGTGCCGCCCACGTCGATGCCTAGCAGATGTTCCACGGGAGTGAGTGTGGTGGAGTAATGAGTAAGGGTCCGACCGCTGCGTACCGATGACGCGTCGCTAACCGACGCCTAAGCCGTCGTCACGTGGCAATGCGCAGGTGGTCGGCTGAGTCCGGGATTTTTACAAAGGTATTACTTCCCGTCGGCCGGGGGGGCGTCGGTCGCGCGGCGGCGCATCAGGTTCCAATCGGCGATAAAGTAGTCCGGGTAGGGCGAGGCGCGCTCGGTGTCGGTGAGGCGGGCCATCTCGGCCACCACCTCGGGGTCGGGGTCGGGCGGCAGGCCGGTTTCGGGGTCGAGCACCACCTCGTCTTGGTCGTCGTCGGGCGGTGGGGTGCGGGCGGGCTTGGCGGCGCGGGGCCCTCGGCGGACCTTCTTGGGCGCGGCGTCCCAGTCGAAGTTGGGGTCGGGCGCGCGGCGGGTGGGCTTCTCCATGCTTTGTCCTACGCGCCGCGTGCCCAATGGGTGACGTACCTTCGTTCCGTGCCCTTTTGGACCGAGAGCGAACTGCGCGGCGAGCTGAGCCGTAACCAGACTACCGCCGCCGACCGCCTGCTGCGCAACGTCGACATGATCTTGTTCGACACGCGCCTGCAACACGAGTCGTTCGCGAGTCTGCTGCACCTGATCGGCGGCCTGGCGTGGCAGAAGCAACCCCGCGAGTGCTCCCGCCTGCGCGCCAACCTCGAACGTATCCTGGTCGACACGCGCCTCGCGCCCGCGCACTCCCCGCTGGTGGTTCGGCTGCTGCAATCGCTGCCCGGGCCGCAAGATTCCTAGAAGTCATCCTGCATCGCGCCCGCCAGGTCGGCGCGCATCTCGTCGAAGCGCCGCAGCACGGCCGCCACGAAGGCCTCGTCGCGCGCCAGCGCCCGCACCTCGTCGGGACCGGTCACGTCCATCTCGGACACCTTGTAAGTCTGTTCCAGCATCGGCTGCTCGAACTTCAGCAGGTACTTACCGTTCCAGGCGAACAGCGTGATCTGGCAGCGGGGGTGGGCAATCTGGTCGACGACGCGCATAACGGAGGGGGAGAGGTTTATGAAGAAGTCGCCACCCGACGACTACGAGCGGGTACGGCCCGGCAAACTCTAATCGAAGAACTGCCAGTGCACCCCGAACTCAAAGCTCCGCAGCAGGCCGGGGTAGTAGGGCGTCTGAAAGTAGCCCGCCGTCGGGAAGCCCTGATTGGCGTGGCTGACCTTCAGGAAGAGGTTGGCCCGGCGGATACGGACGTTGGCGAACACGTCGGCCACCGGATAGGCTCGCACGGCGAACTCGTTCTGTAGGTGATACTGCCCCGTGACGGGCATGTAAGCGTCGGCGAAGTAGTC
>JBARYS010000313.1:0-4219 GCA_049648155.1 Catalinimonas sp.
GGTCGCACCTAAGCCGGTCGCACCGGAGCCGGAGCTTGACGAGCCTACGTCGGTAGAAGAGATAACCGCCCCGCCGCCACCCGAGTCGGAAGCGACCGAGGCTGCGGCATACACCCCGGAGCCGGAAGCCCCGGAGCCCGCGCCGCCCGTGGTGAACACAACCCAGAGCCCGTCGACCGACGCCGTACGGCTCAACCCACCCACGCCCGCCGCCCCGGCTGCGCCCCGCATCGCCGCCGACGACGAGCGCACGGAAGAAGAAGAAGCTTTCGAGCAGAACACGCTCAACGCCCGCTTCAGTCGCGAGCAAGTGACGCTCAACGACCGGCTCAAGTCGTCGCGCGTGGTGGCGCTGCGCAGCGCCATTCCGCTCAATCAGAAGTACATGTTCATCAACGGGCTGTTTAAGGGCAACAACGCCGACTGGAACGCCGTCCTGCGCGAGCTGGAAGAGAGCCTGACCTGGGCAGACGCCGAGCAGATCATCGACGCGCGCGGTGAGCGGTACGGCTGGGCGACCGGCGACGAAAAAGTGGGCAGCCTTAAGGCGTTGGTCCGGCGGAAGTTCGAATAGTCGAACACCTCCGCGACGCTCGTATTGGGGCGCATGCGCGGTCAGCGTGCTAGTCGTCCGTCGTCATGCCGCCGGGATGCGCGGCACCGCCGGAGAGGAAGCGGCGTGCTCTTGCGCCGCATCGGCCGCCGGAGAGCGGGGCACCTCGGCGCGGGCCGTCGGGGCATCTTCCAGCACGTTGGGCCAGGTTACGTTGACCTCGGTGCCGACCCCTCGTGTGGAGGTAAGCTCAATTCTGCCGCCCACCTTCTCGGCGATCTGCCGGGTAATGTAAAGCCCCAGCCCGGCCCCGGTGCCGTGGTCGGTTGCCCGGTAGAACATGCCGAAGACGTTCGGGACGTGCTCGGGGGCAATTCCTACGCCGTTATCGGTCACGCTGAGCCGCAGCGCGTCGGGCGCAACGTGCGCCTCCAGTTGTACCGAAGGCTGCTTCCGCCCCCGGTCGGCAAAGCGAAGTCCGTTCGAAAGCAAGTTGTTGACCAGCACGGTCAGCCGCTGCCGGTCGCCGACGAAGGGGCCGGACTGGTCGACCCGCAGCCGCACCACCACCCCTTGCCGCTGGGCGTAGTGGCTAAACTCAGTCACCACCTCTTCGAGTATCTGCGCCAGGTCGAGCGGCTCGGCCCTGACCACCTGGCGGGCGTTCTGCGCGTAGTCGATGATCTCGCGGATAAAAGTGTCCTGCTTCTCAATACACCGCTCGGCCATGAGCACGTAGGCGTGCCGCTGCGCTGGGTCGTCCTCTCCCTTGATAAGGTTGAACAGTCCCGCCAGCGTAGTGATGGGCGCGCGGAGGTCGTGCGAGACGCGGTAGACGAAGTTGTCCATCTCCTCGTTAGCGCGGCGCAGCTCCGCGTTCCGCTGCTCCAGCCGGGCCCGGTCGCTCTTCTTGTCGGAGATGTCCTGCATGATGCCCACCACCCGCTCAGGTCGCCCGTCGTCGTCGCGGATCACCTCGCACACGTTGCGCACGTAGAAGGTCCGCCCCGTTGTCCGCGCCACGCACCGAAACTCGCAGTCGAACCGGTCTTGCTCGTCGAGCTTGGTCTCGAAGCAGTGCCGCTGCTCGGCGACATCGTCGGCGTGCATCAGCTCCCAAAATGTAGCGAGTGGGTAGCTGCCGACGACGGACACACCGAGAAGATCACAAAAAGGCTCTGAACACGTCCAGTTGCCGGCCCGCACGTCGATCTCGTACGTGCCCTGCCGGGCGGTCCGCTCCGCCCGCCGCAAGGTCAGGTCTTGCCAACGGCTTTTACGGCGCATCTCCATCAGGTCGACCACCTGCCGCGAGAGCACCCGCAGGGCGAACCGCTGCAGATCGTTCAGCCTCCGAGGCACGTGGTCGATCACGCACAGCGACCCCAGGGCGTGCCCGTCGGGCGTAATCAGCGGCTCGCCGGCGTAGAAGCGGATGCTCGGCTCGCCCGTCACCAGTGGGTTTTGCTTGAAGCGGTCGTCGAGGGTGGCGTCGGGCACCTCCAACAGCTCTTTCTGCCGGATGGTGTAGTTGCAAAAGGCCAACTCTCGGTCGGTAGAGGTTACTTCTAACCCCACCCGTGCCTTGAACCACTGCCGCTGCGCGTCGACCAACGAGATCAGTGAAATGGGAGCCTCGCAGATGCGCGACGCCAACGCCACCAGGTCGTCGAACTCCTGTTCATTAAGAGTGTCCAGAATGTGGTAGCTGTGCAGCTTGTCTAGCCGAAAGGTTTCGTGATCACGCAATGCCGTCATGGTAGTTATCTACTGCTTCGGTTCAACCCGACGAACACGAAATGATTTCGTCAGGACAAAAAATTGATATGACGTAGTAAATATGCACATCACAGTCAATAACAGGCGCCTGCGTGTAATTTCAGAAAGCATTCTGCATCAGATCGTTATCTCATGGTTTATGTTTATGCCCTATTAAAGTATAGCTGTTTGATCACGTCATATAATCTTAATCATAAACTACAAGAGCCGTGCGGTAAAGCTGTTTACCGACTCGTACCGACAGCTTTGTATCTTGGCTGGGTGATCGGTTTTAATTTCCAAGTGCGAGAAACCGTAAGCATCGGCACCGACGACCGGGCGTTCAGCTACGGCGATTCGCTGTTCGAGACGTGCGTACTGCGAGCGGGCGGGATTCGCTTTTGGGACGACCACTGGGCGCGCCTCCGGGAGGGGATGCGCCTGCTCGAAATGCAAGCCTCCGACAGCTTCAGCGCCGCACGCGTGGGTGACTTTCTCGTGGAGGTAGCCCGGGCGAACCGCCTCTCCGCCACGGCCCGCCTGCGGTTGCGGGTGGTGCGCCGCCCGGGCGGGCTCTACGCACCTACGCAGTCGGCGGTCGACTTCTTCGCGGAGGCCGCCCCCCACGTCGCGCCGCCGCCGGTCCGCTACCGGGTGGGCATCAGCGAGCGGGTACGGCTCACGGCGCACGCCTGGTCGCACTGCAAGACCGGTAGCGCCCTTCCCTACGTGCTGGCGGGGTTGGAGCGCCGCCGTCGGGGGCTGGACGAGCTGCTTCTGTTGGATCAGACCGGCGCGCTGGCCGAGGCGTCCGCCGCGAACCTGTTCTGGGAGCAAGACGGCATCCTCCACACGCCGGACCTCGCCTCGGGCTGCGTTGGGGGCGTGATGCGCTTGCAGGTGCTGCGCGCGGCCCGGGCGGCGGGCGTAGAGGTGCGGGAGGGTCTCTTCCCACCCGAAGCGCTGCAACGGGCCGGCCGGGTGTTCACGACGAATGCCGCCGGTCTGGTGCCGCTGGCGTCGTTCGCAGGCGCGACGTACGATCCCGCCCTCCCCGACTGGCTAGGTAATCTGAACGGCGCGTAGGTACGAAGCGATCAGGGCGTCATTACTGCCCCCTCGTTGGCAGGCGTGGTTCGGGGAGCTTCGGCGGGGCGCTGTACCAGTTCGACGCGGTGGACGAAGTACTTCGTGTCGCCCATCCAGAAGAAGCGGAGAAACCGCTCGTAGTAGTAGAGCTTCACGCGGTAACCTTCCAGCAGCGCCGCTTCGAGCGCCTCGCGCACCTCGTCGTTGCCGCCGACTACGGAGAAGTCCCAAATCTCGGGGGCGAAGCCGCCCTCGCGGTTGGTGAAGGCACCCACGTTGAGCTGCCCCTCGTAGGTTTTGAACAGCACGCCCTTACGGCTGAATTTAGCCACGGTGCCGCCCCGGCTGCCCGAGCTGTAGTTGCCGAACAGGGCGTAGGCCAGCAGCCCCAGCAGGGCCACTCCCACCACGATCAAGACGATTTTGAAGATGCGCATAAGAATGGGGTCAGACAGCCACCGGCGCTTTGATGGCCGGGTGCGGGTTGTAGTTTTCGAGGCGAAAGTCTTCGTAGCGGAAGGCGAACAGGTCGCGCACCGCCGGGTTCAGGTGCATGGTGGGCAGCGGCCGCAGGTCGCGGGCTAACTGCCGCTCGGCTTGCTCCAGGTGGTTGCGGTAGAGGTGCACGTCGCCGCCGGTCCAGACGAACTCGCCCGGTTGCAGGCCGCACACTTGCGCGATCATCATCGTCAGCAGCGCGTAGGAAGCAATGTTGAACGGCACGCCTAAAAATACGTCGGCCGACCGCTGGTAAAGCTGACAGGAGAGCTTGCCGCCGGCCACGTAGAACTGAAAAAGGCAGTGGCAGGGGGCCAAAGC
>JBARYS010000314.1:0-14575 GCA_049648155.1 Catalinimonas sp.
CATCTCCCCGTCGCTGAACTTCTGCACGTCGCACGCTCCCAGCGGCTGCCGGTAAGCTGCGGCGATCTCCTCGGCGAGGTAGCGCGACGAAGTGCCCGAGAAGATCTTGACGAGAGGCGTTTCCACACCGCTTTTCAGTTGATTGCGCTTGTTGTACTTCACCGGGGTCGGGGGAGGGTTCGTGAAAGAGCCGCAAAGATACGTGGCTACTTTTGAAGTAGCTGACGCATCTTTGACTGCCGCCCGCAAAAGCTGAACGCGGAAGCCATGGACGCGTCAGCTACTCCAGACCTTGGACCTCAGACTTTATACTTTAAAAAGTGCCAACCCACCTCATTACCGACTGCGGCCCCGCGCTGGCCGAATGGCTCGCCGCGCGCGACTACTCCGGCCTGTTCGTTCTGCTCGACGAGAACACGCGGCGCGACTGCTACCCCCGGCTGCGCGAGCACCTGCCGCCGCACGGCACCTTCACCGTTCCGGCGGGCGAGGCGCACAAGACCTTAGCCACCTGCGAGACAATCTGGCGCTTCCTGACCGAGAGCCGGGCCGACCGCCACGCGCTGGTGCTGAACGTGGGGGGCGGCGTGCTGGGCGACATGGGCGGCTTCTGCGCGGCTACCTACAAGCGGGGCGTCGACTTCGCGCAGGTGCCCACCACGCTGCTGGCGCAGGTCGACGCGGCCACCGGCGGCAAGTTGGGCGTCGACTTCATGGGCTTCAAAAACCACGTGGGGGTATTTGCCGCGCCGGCGGCCGTCTTCATCGGTACCGACTTTCTACAGACCCTGCCCGAGCGGGAGGTGCGCTCCGGCTTCGCCGAGGTCATCAAGCACGCGCTGATTGCCGACGGGCACGCTTGGGAGGAGCTGCAACAACGGCCGTTCGGGGCGTTCGACTGGCTGCCCTGGGTGCGACACTCGGTTAAGATCAAGTCCGACATCGCCACGCGCGACCCCCGCGAGCGGGGCGAGCGCAAGCTGCTCAACTTCGGCCACACAGTGGGGCACGCCGTGGAGAGCTACTTCTTGGAGCAGCCCCAGCCCCTGCTGCACGGCGAGGCGGTGGCCGTGGGGATGTGGTGCGAGGCGTACCTCTCGACGAAGCGCACCGGCCTGACCGGCACCGCGTTCGGCGAGATCAAGAGCTACTTAGAAGCCACCTATGGCCGCGTGGCGATTAGGGAGGCCGACCGGGCGGCCATCGTGCCGCGCACCTTGCAAGACAAAAAGAACCGCGCGGGGCGGGTGCTCACGGTGCTGCTCGCAGCGCCCGGCCGGGCCGTGTGGGACCAGCCGCTCACGGCCGAGGAGTTGCACGAGGCCCTGGCGGCCTACGCGGCTACACCTTGACGAACACGCCGTCGGGGCGCACCTCGAAGCCCGCCTCCGCGCTGCGCAGCACGGTCTCGTCGCCGTCGGAGTAGGCTTCGGTCAGGACGTACTGCCCGCTGCCCAGCTCGGCGTCGAGGCGGTGCAGCTTCTCCTGGTCTTTCGCGGCGCGGCCCAGCGTCACGTAGCGGCCGTTCCGGTAGGTCGCCTTGGTGCCGATCAGGCCGTCCACTTCGAGCAGCTCGCCCAGCGGCATCAGGTAGACCTCGTACGCGCCCGAGATGATCCACACCTGCACGCCGTCGCGGCGCAACATCTTGACGCGCGTGAGCAGATCGGCATTGAAGTGCTTCGGGTACTCGATGCTCCAAAACTCCCGGGCGTATTGGGCGACGCGCTCAGGCGGCAGGCCGTCGAGGTAGCGGAAGAAGTTCTCCTTGAACTCCGTCTGGCCCATCAGGCCGGTCTGGTGCAGCAATCCCACCGCCTTCTGGCGCAGCACGTTGAATGTCTTGATGCCGTGTTTGAAGCAGATGTACCGGTAGAACGTCTCCTTTGAAGAGCCAAGGTAGAGGCAGCCGTTCAGGTCGAACAGGGCCACACGTGTAGGTTGTGCCATGGAGCGGTTTACGCGCCGGGGGGCGTAAGGATGTACGATGTCGATAAGAGCGTGTTTGGATTTTGCTTTTGGAGCGAACGCCGCCAAGTTTCGTTTTGAATGAGTCGAGAGGAGTGAGCGTAGCCCAAGCTACGTGATCGAAGCGCGAGGAAGTGCAGCATGAAATTGGGCAAGCACAGCCTGAAGTGTAAAATCCAAACACACTTCAAAGCGTGCCCGGGGCCATCACGCCCGCCGGGCGCTCTTTTCCGAGGGCCCGCGCGGAAGTGTTGCCGCCCGATTCTCCCCCGACTGTTTAAACTTGTGGGAGCACCCGCCGAAGCGTCAACTCTCCATGTCCTCCTCCCCAGATTACTCTCACGGCTTTATCCGCGAGGGGAAAGTGTTTCTGAAAGCGTACCGCGACCAGCCCGAACGGGCCATCGGCGAGGTGCGCGACGGCGAAGCGGAGACGCTGGCCTACTTCGAGCAGCGGTTCGAGCACCACCGGCAGAAGGTCGAAGCGCTGCTGAGCGACATCGACCGGGCGCAAAACAAGGGGTCCTACCTGATGAAGCTGGTGCACCTGCGCGATCAACTCGCCACGCTCGACGCCCTCGGCGACTTTGCCGCCCTCTACGACCGTCTGGCGAACAAAGAGCAAGAGATCCGCGACCTGATCGAACAGAACCGGGTCAAAAACCTGGAGATCAAGCGCGCGCTGCTACTCGAAGCCCAGGCGCTGCACGACTCCGTCGATTGGAAGGGCACCGCCGAGCGGATGAAGGTGCTCAAGAGCCACTGGGTCAAAACGGGCGCGGTGCGCAGAGAGTACCAAGAGGAGCTGGAAGAGGGCTTCCGGCTGGCTACAGACGGCTTCTTTGCCCGCCGCAAGGCGTACTTCGCCGACCGCAACGAGCTGATCGACGCCCGCGTGGCGCAGTACGAAGGCCTCATCGAGCGTGCCGAACAACTGCGCGGGGGCGGGGGCGGGCGGCCGTCGCAGGTGCTGGCCTCGCTGAAGCAACTACACGAAGCCTGGAAGGAGGTGGGCGGCGTGCCGAAGGCCAAGTCGAACGAGCTGTGGGCGCGCTTCAAGCGCATCAACGACGAGGTGTATCAGAGCACCCGCCACGGGAAAGACGGCAAGCCCGCCGCCCGCGCCCGCTACCTTGAAACCAACCTGCGCATCAAAGAGCAGCTCTGCACCGAGGCCGTCGCCCTGGCCGAGGTGCCGCTGCCCGAAGCCATCGAGCGGGCCAAGACCCTGCAGGCGCACTGGAAGAACACCGGCCCCGTGCCGCCCGAGCGCCGCCAGGAGCTGAACGAGGTGTTCGTCACCGCCTGCGACCGCGTGTTCGAACTGAGCTACGTGATGCGCGTCACCCACGCCCGCCACCGCAACTTCCCGCAGCAGCCCCCGGCCAAACAACTCTCGCTGAAGCTACAGGTGCTGCACGACCTGATCCACAAGGACGAAGCCGAACTGGCCACCTTCGAAGGCAACATCGCCAACGTCAGCGTACAAGACCGTAACCAGCCCATCAGCCGGATGTTGCAGTCGAAGCTGCGCGGCTACCGGCGCAAGCTCCGCATCAAACAAGAGATGCTGCAGACCTTCCGGGCCGAGCGCCCCGAGCGGAAGTGATCACCCCATCGTCTCCTGCAACACCGGCAGCGAGCGCAGTTCGCCGAAGTTGGCCACGTGCAGGGCGTAGAACTTGACCAGGTGGTCGAGCAGACCGCGCCGCACGGCCGAGGGAAGGGGCGGGGCCGCCTCGTAGGGGCTTTGCAGGAGGGCGTCGAGTGCCTCGGCTTCGGCCGCACCCACGATCTGACGCCACGCCGCCGTGTCGAACAACTGCCCATAGAAGTCCTCCGACGACGAGGGGCGGAAGCCCAAGTAGCGGCTCAGCCCCAGCAAAAATTGCAGGTGAAAGCTGCCGAAGCCCTCCGCCAGGTTGTCGAAGCGGCGCAGCCCGTCAAAGATGAAGGTGAACAGCGCCGGCTGCGGCTCCTCCTCACGCACCGATTTGTCGAGCACCTCGGCCAGAAACAGCGCGATGCCCGTCTTGCGAAAGTCAAGCGGCAGGGTGCGGTAGGGGTGGAAGCACTGAATCTCGGAGAGGCGATGCAGGTCTCGCCCGGGGCGGAAGTAGGTCACCAGCGCCACCGGCGTGAGGGGCTGAAACAGGGCCGCCCGGGGGCCGACGCGCTTTCCGGCGGCGCGGCGCACGCCGTTCATCAGGAACGACTGCCGCCCGAAGTCTTCGGTGTAGATGCGGCTGATCACCGACGTTTCGCGGTAGGGCAGCGTGCTCAGCACGACGCCGCGGGTCTTCTCCAGCATAGTCTCCCGTACGCGCGCTACCGGTCGTCCGTTGCCGAGAGCATCGGCTGTAGGTTCGTCACGGTGAACTCCACGCGGCGGTTCAGGCGGCGCGCCTCGGGGTCGTCGTTGTCGGCGATGGGCTGCTTCGGGCCGTAGGCTTGCAGCGAGATGCGCCGGCCCTTCACGCCGCGTTCAGTAAGGTAGCGCTTTACCTCCGTCACACGGTCTTCCGAAAGCTGCATGTTGGCGCTGAAGCTACCCCGGTTGTCGGTGTGGCCCGCCAGCTCGATCTCCAACGTCGGGTTCTCCTCCATGAGCCGGAGCAGCCGTTCGAGCGTAGGCATCGACCGGGGCAGCAGGTCGTGCTTGCTGCGCGCAAACTGAATCTGCTTCAGGCGGATGGTCTGCCCTTTTTGCAGGGGTTGCAGATAGATGTCCTGCTCCATCTCGGCGTACTCGTACACGTCGACCAGCGAAAACTCTTCGTCCACCCCGATGTAGCCCGGTGCTTCCGCGACGTATTCGTACTTCTGGCCCGGTTCGAGCACCAGCGTGTAGGTGCCGTCTTCAGGGTGCGCGCGTGCCTGCACCGGCTTGCCGCTGGTGGTGGTGAAGCTGATCCGCGCCGCCAGGGGGCGGTGGGTCTTGGCATCGAACACGCGCCCCTGCACCAGCACCACCGGCTCGGGCTTCACTTCGTTCGGCAGAGCGATCTTGAAGATGTCGCGCGAGCCGCGCGTGCTGCCCTCGGTGGTCACCAGGTAGGCTTGGTCGCCGGCGGCAGCCACGGTGTAGTAGGCGTCCCAGTCGGGCGTATTGATCTGCCCGCCCAGGTTTTTCGGTTTGCTCCACCGCCGCCAGGTGTCGTCGAGGCGCTTGGTGAAGTAGATGTCGCTGCCGCCGTAGCCGTCGTACCCCTCCGAGGCGAAGTAGAGCGTCTTGCCGTCGGCTGCCAGAAAAGGCGCAAAGTCGGCGCGCGGCGTGTTCAGGTCGCCCATGTGGCGGGGTTTGCTCCAGTAGTTTTCTTCGGCACTGATGCTGACGTAGAGGTCCAGGTCGCCGCGCCCGCCGGGGCGCTCCACGGCCATCAGCAGCACCCGGCCGCCGTCGGCCAGGAAGTAGTTTACGTACTCGCTCTGGTTCTGGTAGTCTTCGATGTGCTGCGCCACGGGCTCGCTCCAGCCGTTGCCCTCGCGGTGGGCGAGCGATACGCCCGGCTCCACCTGGCCGTTGGGTAGATAACGGTTCAGCAGCAGCAACGTCTTGCCGTCGGGCGAGACGGCCGCCACGCCGTTGTGCATCTCGTTGTTGAGGGGTGGCCCCACGTTGCGGGCAGCGCTCCAGGAGCCGTCGGCCTGCCGGGTGCTCTGCCAGATGTCTTGCCCCGCGCGGCGTCCGCCGGTGTTCTCGGGGTGCCCCTGGCGGGCGAAGTAGAGCGTCTTGCCGTCGGGCGAAATCACGGGGTTGATCTCGGCGTAGCGCGAGTTGACGCCGTCGCCCACCGAGATTCTCTGCGAGACGAACTTGTTCTCGGGTGCCCGGGCGCTGCTGCGGCGGCGGGTCTCGGCGTAGCTGTCGAGCGTGTAGGGCTGGTCGGAGGTGCTGATGCCGATGGCGTCGATCTGCGCCCAGTCGTCCAGGTGAAAAGTGCTGAGCGTGACCTCCACTTTGGTCACCTCGTAGGGCGTCTCCGACACCATCAGGTTCAGCACGCGCTGTTGCTCGGGGCGCAGATCGACGCCACTGGGCTGCTCCCAGATCGGGTAGCTACGGCCGAGTTCGTCGAACAGCTTCACCTTCTGCACGCTGCCGGGCAGATAGCTCTCCACCACCACCACTTGGCGCACCTGCGTGGGGTGGTCGAAGCGTACGCGCACGGTGCCGGTGCCCCGCTTGCGGTTCAGCTTCAGGGCCTTCTCGCTGGGTTGTCCGAACGGCCGGGCGTCGGGTGGCCCCAGCACCTGCTCGGCCGCCCCGTTCGGGGTGCCGTATACGTAGTCGACAGCCGTGGCCCACTGCACCACCTGCGCCCATCCGGTGCAGGCGATCGAACTCAAGCAAAACAGAAGTAACAACCTCTTCATGAAACGTGGGTATGAATAACAAGTCTTAGACTAGGACCTGAACATACCATTTTAGTCAAGAAGAGGATACTGCCTGACGCTCAGCGCTCCGTAAGTTGTACCTGAGTTTCAGGGAGTTCCAGAGCGACCACAATCCTGGGTTAGATTTTGTTACGAGTGTAATCGCGCTAAACTCCGGCCGGGTCAGCCCGCGTGCCGGGCGCGTGCGGGCCGCTCGCAGAACCTGATGTCGAAGGTCGTCCCCTCGTCGCTGATGACCTCCATCTGCGCCTGTAGCTGAGAAACCAGCGCCTGAACCAGCGTCATTCCCAGCGACTCGCTGCCCTCCTGTTGGGTTAACTCTGTCATCCCCACGCCGTTGTCGCCCACCCGCAGCACGTATTGGTTCTCCTGTTTCCGGAAGGCCACCGTGATGCGGCCGGAAGTTTTGTCTTTAAACGCGTGCTTGTAAGCATTCAGCAGCAATTCGTTGACGATCAGGCCGCAGGGCACCGCCAGATTGATATCGATGTACGTGGCTTCGGGTACGTCGACCTGCATCTCGACCGGGCTCCGGTGCAGTTGCGCGATGCTGGTGGTGAGCTCTTGCAGGTAGGTGCCGAATTCGATGCGCGACAGTGTCTCGGTCTGGTAAAGCTTTTCGTGAATCAGCGCCATCGACTTGATGCGGTTCTGACTGTCCTGAAACAGTTGCCGGGTCTCGGGGTCGTGCACGTAGGTCGACTGTAGCGAGAGCAGCCCCGAGATGACCGCCATGTTGTTCTTGACGCGGTGGTGTACCTCTTTCAGCAGCACCTCTTTCTCCTTCAGCGACGCCTGAATGTGCTTCTGGAAGCGCTTCTGATCGGTGATATCGACTCCGACCACCAAGAGGTTGAGCTGCTGGTTGGGGTGCACCACGGGCTTGCGCGTGACGATGAACGTGCGGTCCGGCTCGTGTTCAGCGCCGAACACCTGCTCGCTGATCACCTCCCGCCGCGCTCGCAGGGCGTCTAGGTCGGTGGCTTGCAGGGCGTCGTCGTCGTACAGCGGCCGGCGGTCGAACGCCGCGTTGGTCAGCCACGTCCGGCCCGACTCGTCGCGCACCGCCGTAGGGTTGGGAATGGCGTCGAGCACCTGACGGAGGTACTGGTGCTGCCGCCGACGGAAGGCTTCGTCCCGGTGGCGTCCCATCGTGCTGACCAACAACTCGCTGATGATCTTGAGCAGGAGCACGTCTTCAGGGGCCCACGGGGCGGCGGGGTGAGCACGGTCCAGCCCGAGGTGCCCTACCAGTTGGTCGTCGATCCGCATCGGGATGGTGACCAGCGCACCGATCCCTATTTGTTTGAAGTAAGCGCGTTCAACGGCGGCCGCGTCGGGCAGTTCGTCGGGAGCGGAGAACTTGATGATCTTGCCGCGCCGGAGCTGCTCGATGAACCAAGGGTAGATCGACAGCGGCATCTCTTGCAACTGCGCAATGGCGGGTATGGTCCGCTCGTCGCACCACTCGTGGGTGTTGCTTATGGTCTGCCCGGCGGCGTCCATCATGAACAGGTAAGCGCGGCCGGCCGCGACGAACGACCCCAGCCGCGCCAAAATCTGCTCGATCACCCCGTCCAGGTCGTCGATGGTGGCGCTGAGCAGCCGCCCCGACACCTGACTGACGAAGCGCTCGGAGCGCAGCCGCCGCTGCAGTTGCTGCTCTACTTGGTACTGGCGCGAGAGGTCGAGCACGCTGATCACCACCGCCGTGCGGCCACTCGGCTCGGTGATGCGCTCCAGGGCGGCCCCGACGCGCACCTGGTGGCCGTCTTTGTGGCGCGCGTTGTAGTAAAGCTGTTGCTGCTCGCCGGTGGTCAAAAAGCGCTCGAACAGCTCATCGAACGCCTTGTGCCATTCGTCGGGCTGTAGCATCGTGGCGTGCTGACCGATCACCTCGTGCCGCTGGTAGCCCAGCATACGGAGCATTCCTTGGTTGACCTCCTGCACGATGCCCTGGTCGTCGACGAACAGAACGCCCATCTGCGTGGATTTGTAGAGGAAGCGCGTGATCTCCTGCCGGCGGAAAATCTCGAGCGGCGAGGGGGGCGGGGGCGAAGCGGGCAGCTCAAACCGGCGCAACACCCAGCCGAGGCGCATGGCGTCGCCCGCCATCAGGTAGGCCGTGAACGTCACGACCACCGACTTGCCCAGCAGCGGCACGTCGCGCACCACTCCTTTGTAGGGGCGTCGTTGGGAGTGGAGACGCACCCGCGCGCGGCGCAGTTCGGCGGCCAGCGGCTCGGGCAGCAGGCTCTCCAACGGCCGCCCTTTGCCGGAAGCCCGCCGGGGAAAAAAAGCCGAGACGCAGCCCGACATCTCCACCACCACGCCGGTGGTATCGCTCACCACGTAGCATGCGTCCAGGTCTTCCCGGTTGCGGTCGCGCAGAAGATCGAGGTAAGAAGCTGCCATCCGCCGCGAAACTGCGGATATTTTTTTAGGTAGTCGGTGCCGGGCGGTCGGCTACGCCTGCTTCGGGGCGGCCGGGTCGGCCTCAAAAGTGCTCGGGATGACCTCCCGCTCCGCTTCTACCGGGTACGACCGCGCCTGCTCGCTTTGGTAGAAGAGGCCCGCCTGCTCGGGGTAGATGATCACGAAATTGATGTTTTCGAAGAAAAGCGCCAACTGCCGGGGCACGCGGTCCACGAAGCCGTTGTGCGACACCGAGCCGGGCCGTGCGCTGATGACCACGAAGAGGTCGTCGGCGGTGATGCGTTTGGCAAAGCGCGGGAATTTCGCCCACGTGTCGAACGTCTGGTAGCGGGCCTCGAAGGCGGGCTTGCCGCGCCCCGCCACCTCGCGGATGGTGCCGAGCGTATCTTCCTCACCGTAGAACGTCACGCGTGCGCCGATCTGCCGCGTCAGCGTGCGCAGCGCCCGCAGCCACCGGCCAAAGCCCTTTTCGAGCTCGGCGTTCGGCGGCACCACCACCGCGATGCCGCGCATGGTGTTGAGGGGGTGCATCACCCGGCTCACCAGCAACATCTGCTGCGTGCTGTTGAGCAGGTTGTCGAGCACCGAGCCGAAAATCCGCTCCCGCGCCGACACCTTGCCGTTCCAACCGATAATCACCTCCGTGATGCGCAGCTCGCGGATGGCCCGCACGATGCCGCTGGTGATGTTCTGGTCGATGCGCGACACCACCTGCACGTGTTGGTCGCCGGCCGAGCCGTGGTGAATGGCCTTCTCCATCATCTTGTGGGCCTCCTGCATCCGCGCCTCGGTGTCGGTCGCGTCGCGAATCACCGCCAGCGGGTAGATCGGCTCGCTCGCCCCCGAACTCTTCAGCATCATCGCCAGGTCCATCAGGTGTTCGATGGTCTGTGGGTTCGAGATCGGCACCAGGATGCGGTCGGGCGTGCTGACCTCGGTGGGCTTCTCGGCGTCGGCCAGCGCCACCTTGCGGCCGGCGCTCTCCATCACGAAGGTGGCGATCAGCGTCGACACCAGAATCAGCAGGATGGTGCCGTTGAAGACGTTCTCGTTCAGGATCCCCAGCTCGAAGCCGCGCAGCACCACCGCCAGCGTCGCCGCCGCCCGCGCGCTGCTGAGGGCGAAGATCACGTTCCGCTCGGCCGACGAGTACTTGAACATGCGCTGCGCCACCCAGGCGGCGGCGTACTTGCCCACCATGCCGAGCACGATCAGCAGCCCGGCGATGTACCACACGCGGATGCCCTGAAAGAGGGCGCTGACGTCGACCAGCATGCCGACCGAGATCAGGAAGAAGGGGATGAACAGGGCGTTGCCTACGAACTCGATGCGGTTCATGAGCGGCGAGGTGTGAGGGATCAGGCGGTTTACGGCCAGCCCCGCCAGGAACGCCCCGATGATGGCCTCCACGCCCGCCAGGTGCGCCAGGTAACCGGCCAGGAATGCCAGCGCCAGCACGAACAGATACTGCGAGATGCCCTCGCCCTCGACGTTGCGGAAGAACCACTGCCCCAGCCGTGGCAGCCCCCACATGATGAGGAAGACGAACACGGCCAGCGAGAGCACCAGTTGCACCCAGAACGTCCAGTCAATGCCGCCCTGCGCCCCGCCCGCAATCACGGCCAGCACCAGCAGCGCCAGCGTCTCGGCGATGATGGTGCCACCCACCGAGACAGTCACGGCCTCGTTGCGGCTGATGCCCAGCCGGCTGGCGACGGGGTAGGCCAGCAGCGTGTGCGATGCGATCAGGCTGGCGAACAGGATCGAGGCGGGCAGTGAGAAGCCGAGCAGGTAGTAGCCCGCTAGGGTGCCGAGCAACTGCGGGATCAAGAAGCTCAGCCCGCCGAACGTGAAGCTGCGCACTTGCGTCTTCCGGAAGTCGTTGATGTCGACCTCCAGACCGGCCACGAACATGATGTACATCAGCCCGACGGTGCCGAACAGCTCGATGCTCACGTCGCGCTCCAGCAGCCCCGCGCCGAACGGGCCGACCACCACGCCCGCCAGCAGCAGCCCCACGATGCCCGGCATCTTGAGACGGCTGAAGATCATGGGGGCCAGCAGCGTGATGATCAGCAGCACCGCAAACACCAATACCGGGTCGCGGAAGGGGAGAGTAAAGTCGGAGAGTAGGATCATGAAGGGAGATTACGTCCGGCAGGCGCACCGCTACGGAGCGGGTAAGTTAACTTATTTCACCGGCTAAGGTTGCGGGGAGATAGAGAAGTCTGAAGTGGCAAAGTCCGGAATTTGAGGTGCCGGCGCGTCTTCGGCTGCCGCCCGCAAAACTTGGACGCGAAAGCCATGGACGCGCCGGCGCTTCAGGCTTCACCACTTCGCTAAATCTGTGTAATCTGCGGTACGATGAAAGAAGAGTACTACCGGTGGTACAGCCACCCCATCGGCCGCGACTTCGAGATGCTCGTGTTCGGCCACGCCGGCTACCCTGTCGTTCTGTTTCCTACCTCGCGGGGGCGCTACTACGAGAATAAGGACTTCGGCCTGATCGGGGCCGTGGGCTGGCTCATCGACCAGGGGCGGGTGCGCATCTACTGCCCCGACAGCATCGACGGGCTGAGCTGGTACAACCGCAGCATCCACCCCGCCGACCGTATCCGCAACCATTTGCGCTACGAGCAGGTGATCCGCGACGAGGTGATCGGCCGCGCGCGCTGGGAAACGGGACGTGGGCAGGTGGCCGTGGCGGGGTGCAGCTTCGGCGCGTACCACGCCACTTGCTTCGGCTTCCGCCACCTCGATCTGGTCAGTCACGTGTTCAACATGGGCGGCGCGTTCAACATCAAACCGCAACTCGACGGCTACTACAGCGAGGATGCCTACTTCGTCAACCCCGTTGACTTTATCCCCAACCTGAACGACCACCGCCTCTACCACAAGGGGCTGACCTTCGGCTGCGGAGAGTGGGACTTCTGCCGCCCGTCCAACGAGCACCTCTCGGGTGTGCTGCGGGCGAAGGGCGTGGGCAACTGGCTCGACGTCCGTCCCGGCTACGAACACAACTGGGAGCCTTGGAAGGTGATGTTCCCGGATTATCTGGCGCAGTTGTAGGAGCGAAGCGGTCGTTGATTCAGCCCCCCGAAAAACCCCGAATAGTTACATCCGTACACTACCACTCTCCCCTAAACCCTTTATCTATGAAGAAGATCGGTATTCTGTTCGGACGTGAGGATCAGTTTCCCTGGGCGTTCGTCGAGCGTGTCAATCAAAAGGCAGCTAAGGACAACGACGGCGAGCCCATCAAGGCCGAGCCGGTGCACATCAGCATGGTGCAGCAGGCGCAGCCGACGGACTACGCCGTGATTATCGACCGCATCTCGCAGGACGTACCCTTCTACCGCGCCTTCCTGAAGAACGCCGCCGCCACCGGTACGGCCGTCATCAACAACCCCTTCTGGTGGAGCGCCGACGAGAAGTTCTTCAACAACGTGCTGGCCGAGCAGGTCGGCGTGGCGGTACCTAAGACGGTGCTGTTGCCCTCGAAAGACCACCCCGAAGACACCGGCCCGCAGTCGTTCCGCAACTTGGCTTACCCGCTCGCTTGGGAGAAAATCTTCGACTACATCGGTTTTCCGGCGTTCATGAAGCCCTACGCGGGCGGTGGCTGGAAGCACGTCTACAAGGTGAACAACCGCGACGAACTGTTCCGCGCCTACCACCAGACCGGCCGGCTGGTGATGATGCTGCAAGAAGCCATCGACTTCACGGAGTACTTCCGCTGCTACTACCTCGGCGGCAAGGTGCACGCCATGCCCTACGAACCGCGCAACCCCTTCCACGAGCGCTACCTGCGCGGGGCCACCGTGTCGGACGAGATGCGGGCGCGCGTCCACAGCGACGTGACTAAGCTCTGCACCGCCCTGGGCTACGATTTCAATACGGTCGAACTGGCCGTGCGCGACGGCGTGCCCTACGCCATCGACTTCTGCAACCCGGCCCCCGACGCCGACCAGTTTTCGGTGGGCCCCGACAACTACGAGTGGGTGGTCGAGAACGCCGCAGAAATGGCCATTGAGCGCGCCCGTGCGCAGCGCCCCGGCGAGAACAACCTCACGTGGGGACTCTTCGTGCAGCGTGCGCAGGCCGGCCGCTCGGTCGCGGCTTCCGACCTTACACCTAACTTCCTCCAGGTTGCCGCCGAGCGGGCCAGCCACCTCTGGGAGTCACTGACTAACCGCAACGGCGCCGAAGAGGCACCCGCCGACGACCTAATGGGTAAGCCCCTGCCCGCCGAAGCCGAGACCCCCGCCGAGCACGCGCAGTCGTTCAGCAAGCCTAAGCCCGCAGCCGATGCCCCGCCCGCCGAGGAAAAAAAGCCCGCCAAGACCGGCGCGGTGAGTAAGAAGGGTGCTCCCAAAGTGACGGTAAAGAAGGAGGACAAGCCGAAGCCCGCCGCCGCCTCGGCGAAAAAAACGGCCGCTAAAAAAGCGTCCTCAAAAAAGCCGTCTGCCAAGGCCCCGACCGCAAAGACTTCTGCCAAAAAGAACACCACTACGCGCGGCAAGTCGTCGGAGTGATAGATTGCTTTTGAGCGTATAACCCCCGGTGTCGATCCGACGCCGGGGGTTACTCTTTTTACACCGCGTTGTTGGTTCGAGAAGTCTGGTATGGCCAAGGATGACTACGACCGCGTTCTGCGGGAAAACTTCGTGTTGGACCTGCTCGACGTGTTCAAGTGGGGCTAGCCGACTGTGAACTCGACCCGACCGCACCCGAATTGCTGGGCAAACTCTCGCGGACGCTGGAACGCGAACCCGACTTTGTCTGTGTGATGCGGCGCCCCGACGGCGGACACTTTCTGCTGCACATCGAGTTCCAAACGGCCGACGACCCCCAAATGCTGCTGCGGGTGCAAGAGTACCACGCCCTCTTGCAACGCAAGCTCAGCTTGCCCGTGCGCCACTTCGTGATCTACCTGGGTCGACACCCACCACGTATGGCGACGCAACTGCCCAAAGCGCTACGGTTCGGCGGCTTCGAACTGAAAGACATCGGTACCTACGACCCGGAGCGGCTGCTCGCCTCACAAGTGCCCGAAGATCACCGTGTTGACGCGCTTCCCGCGCGAGCAAGGCCCGCGCGTCATCGCCCGCACCATCCGACGGCTACAAGACCTGACTACGCACCCGACCAAACTCAGCAAGTACGTTCGGCCGCTCACCATCTTGTCGCGGTTGCGTAATTTAGAAGGAGAAGTCACTCAACAAGTAAGCACTACGCCACTCGACATCGACCTGAGAAGCTCTCGCTTCTCGCAAGAGCTTTTGGAAGAGGGCCGTGAAAGAGCGTTTGGCTATGGATCGGAAGCTCCGAGCACTGGGTGTCACCACGGAGGTCATCGCGCGGAGTACGGGGCTTTCGTTGGAACAGATTGAGCGACTTTAACCGTACGATCCCGATATGTCACTGCTCCACGATGCTTACGACCCGGAGACCTTTCGGGCGCAGGGCCACCGTCTCATCGATCAACTCGCCGATTTTCTGACCGCCACCCAACACGGCGAAGGCCCGGCCATCCCCTGGCAGGAGCCCGACGACGCGTACGCGTTCTGGGAGGCGTTCGCGGCGGGGCCATCCGGTCCGGACGAGCTGTTTGGCGAGGTGCTGGCGCGCTCCGTGCGGCTGCACCACCCCCGTTACGTCGGGCATCAGGTGGGCATGCCCGCTCCCGTTACGGCGCTGGCCGGGCTGGTCAGCAGCTTGCTCAACAACGGGGCGGCGGTCTGGGAGATGGGCATGGCAGCCACGGCCATGG
>JBARYS010000315.1:0-4211 GCA_049648155.1 Catalinimonas sp.
AATCAGGCGCGCTGCGCCGCTACGTGCGCACGGTCGCGTCGGCCTCGGAGGGGTGCGTGACGGACGGGTAGAAGTTAAAGCGACAACATCATGAAGAGTATTCAGATTTATGTCAACCAGCAATCAGACGGCTACACGTTCACCCTGTTGCCCTCAGCGATGCGGATGATCGTCGATCCGTTGCCCGATGCACAGCCAATCAGTCAGATCGTCGTCTCGTACGATACGACGGGGGACTTTCGTGCCTTCTGAGGTCGGTGGGAAGATCATAGCTACCCTACTGAGTGTGGACGACGTCGAGCAGTTGGCCGAGGTAGGCATTGTCAAGTTCATCGATACGCAAACGGAGCGGGTGATGCACAGCGCGAGCTCCAATCGTGAGCAAACGGTTTAACGCTTGCCTCGGAGAAGTGGGGCACCTGATTGTGGCACACACTTATAAAAATGCTTCAGGCACAATTAGTAAAAAGAGCCACCCCCCCTTGGCGAAGGGGGCCAGGGGGGGTGAAATCTCAGACTGTATATGAACTGCTCAAACTACAACCGTAATCTAAAGCTTCCGGCGCGTGCGCTCCGCAAAGACGGAACGCTGGGCGAAGTGGTGCTTTGGACCGAAGTGCTGAGCAGAAGACAGTTCTACGGCTACCGGTTCAATCGTCAGTTCTCGATGCTCAACTACATTGTAGACTTCGTCTGCCGGAAGCTGCGGTTGATTGTGTAAGTAGACGGTGCCTCGCACGAATGGAAAGTCGAGCAAGATGCGTACAGGGATGCAGGCTCAAAGAGATAGGCTACCGGATCGTAAGAATATCCGACTTCGAAGTGTTGAATGATTTGCCGAACGTGATTCGAACTTTGGAAAGTTGTCTTCCCGAGAAAGAACTTTATGACAATTAGTCGGCACGGGCCGGCCATGCTGATTTAACAATACTAAGCGTCAAGCCAAAAAACCATGACCACCGCGACACAACCACAGCCCCAAACCCCCAAACCGACCACCGTGCGCGTCACCGGCGCGGAGGCGGTGCTGCTGGCCCTGGTGGCCGAGGGCGTCGAGACCATCTTCGGCTACCCCGGCGGGGCCATCATGCCGATTTATGACGCCCTCTACGGCTACGAAGACCGCCTGCGGCACATCCTGACCCGCCACGAGCAGGGGGCCGTGCACGCCGCCCAGGGGTACGCCCGCGTCACGGGGCGGCCGGGCGTCTGCTTCGCCACCTCGGGGCCGGGGGCCACCAACCTGATTACGGGCATCGCCGACGCCCACATCGACTCCACGCCGCTGGTGTGCGTCACGGGTCAAGTGGCCTCGTCGCTGCTGGGTACCGACGCCTTTCAGGAGACCGACGTGGTGGGCATCTCGATGCCGGTCACGAAGTGGAACCACCAAATTACCAGCGCCGACGAGGTGGCCGAGGTCATGGCGCGTGCCTTTTATGTGGCCCGCAACGGCCGCCCCGGCCCGGTGCTGATCGACATCACAAAAGACGCCCAGTTCGGCGAGACCGACTTTGCCTACCGCCCCTGCGAGGGCATCCGCAGCTACGCGCCCTACCCCGCGCCCGCCGCCGGGTCGCTGGAGGCCGCCGCCGCGCTCATCGACGCCGCGCAGAAGCCCTACCTGCTGGTGGGGCAGGGCGTGCTGATCTCGGGCGCGCAGGCGGAGCTGCGGGCGCTGGTCGAGAAGGCGGGCGTGCCGGTGGCCTCCACGCTGCTGGGGCTGTCGGCCTTTCCCGCCGACCACCCGCTCTACGTCGGCTACCTAGGTATGCACGGCAACTACGGCTGCAACGTGCTCACGAACGAGTGCGACCTGCTGATCGCGGTGGGGATGCGCTTCGACGACCGCGTGACGGGCGACCTGAAGCGCTACGCCCGCCAGGCGAAGGTGATCCACGTCGAGATCGACCCCGCCGAGATCGACAAGAACGTCAAGACCACCGTGGCGGTGAACGCCGACGCCCGCGCGGCGCTGGCCGGTCTGCTGCCGCTGGTGCGGGAGCGCCGCCACGACGCCTGGCTGGCCGAGTTTAAGCGCCTCGACGCCGTGGAGTGGGAGAAGGTGGTCGGCCCGGCGCTGCACCGCGACGAGGGTGGCATCCGCATGTCGGAGGTGATCCACCACCTCTCGGAGCTGACGGACGGGCAGGCCGTGGTCGTCACCGACGTGGGGCAGCACCAGCAGGTCACCTCGCGCTACTACCGCTACCGGGGCACGCTGACGAACGTGACCTCGGGCGGCCTCGGCACGATGGGCTTCGCGTTGCCCGCCGCCCTCGGGGCCAAGCTGGGCCGGCCCGACAAAGAGGTGATCGCCGTGATCGGCGACGGCGGCTTCCAAATGACGCTGCAAGAGCTCGGCACGATCTTCCAGTACAAGATCGGCGTCAAGGTGGTGATCCTCAACAACTCGTTCTTGGGCATGGTCCGCCAGTGGCAGCAGCTCTTCTTCGACCGCCGCTACTCGTCGACCGAGATGGTGAACCCCGACTTCGTCAAGCTGGCCGAGGCCTTCAGCATCACCGCCGCCCGCGTCGAGGCCCGCGACGCCCTGGTGGATGCCCTCAAAACCATGCGCGCCCACCAGGGCTCGTACCTGCTCGAAGTGGTGGTCGAGAAGGAGGAGAACGTCTTCCCGATGGTGCCCTCCGGGGCGTCGGTGTCGGACATCCGGCTGGAGTAGGGCCCCAACCGGGACGTTTCGCCGTCGCGGAACGACGCGCTGCTCAATGCTTACTCAACGATTCCTATGAAAAGCTACCTGGTCATCTACGAAAAGTCTTCGACGGGCTACAGCGCCTACGTGCCCGACCTGCCGGGATGCCTCTCTACCGGAGCCGGCAAGGAAGAGGCCAAGAGGAATAGCCAAGCGGCCATTTCGCTTCATCTGGAAGTGATGATCGAAGACGGACTGACCATTCCAGAGAGTAGTAGCGAAGCCGAGACGGTGACACTGCCGCGAATACCAGAGAGCTACTCAGGCTCATCGAACACGATGGCCGGCTTCAGGTC
Source organism: Catalinimonas sp. (assembly GCA_049648155.1). Taxonomy (GTDB): domain Bacteria; phylum Bacteroidota; class Bacteroidia; order Cytophagales; family Flexibacteraceae; genus JBARYS01. The sequence continues at coordinate 3,016 of JBARYS010000315.1, forward strand.
AGGCAGCGCGGCAGTCATCGGGTTTGCAAACACGCATACAAGCCTGGCCACGTGACCGTTCCGGTGCATCGCATGTCGGATGAGATTCGCCCTGATACGCTAAACAGGATTTTGAAGCAAGCGGGACCAAAATGAGATTGATATCACAGTCCGTTAACGTTCTGACTGGCTTCGTTGCCTCTGCTCAACCACACTAACCGCTTACTACTCAACTGACCCCTCTCCCATGCAACCCACCCCCAACGGACACGACCCCGTGCGGACCTTCACCATCTCGGTGCTGACCGAGAACCGCAGCGGCTTGCTCAACGCCATCACGATCATCTTTACGCGGCGCAAGATCAACATCGACAGCATCAACGTGTCGGAGAGTGAGGTGCCGGGCGTGAGCCGTTTCACCATCGTGCTGGAGCTGACGCGCGAGCGCGCCGAGAAGGTCGTCAAGCAGATCCGCAAGCTCATCGACGTGCTGGGGGCGTTCCTCTACGAGGAGGACGAGACCCACTCGCAGGAGATGGCCCTCTACCGCGTGCCGCTGGCCGCTTTTGTGGGGGGCAGCAAGCTCGAACGGGTCATCCGCCGCAACTACGCCCGCGTGCTCATCATCGAGGAGGACTACGTCATCGTCGAGAAGACCGGCCCCCGCGAGGGCATCGACGAGCTGCTCGAAGCCCTCAAGCCCTACGGTCTGCTGGAGTTTGTGCGGTCGGCGCGCATCTCGATCTCGAAGTCGAAGCGCCGCACCGAGACCTTCCTGCAAGAGCTCGAAGCCCTGAACCTGAACCAAAATTCGAACTGAGCGCCGCCCGGTGCCCCCGCCCCATGTCGTTAGATGAACTACGCGGCCGCATCGACGGCCTGGACGAGCAGTTGCTCGATCTCCTGAACCGGCGCATGGAGGTGGTGCGCGAAATCGGCACGCTGAAGCGCCGCGAGGGCACGGTGATCTACCGCCCCGAGCGCGAGCGCGCCATCATCGACCGGCTGGCCGAGCGGCACCGGGGGCTGCTGCACCGCGCCGCCGTCGAGGCCATCTTCCTGGAGATATTCGCCGTGAGCCGCAACTTCGAGCTGCCCGAGCGGGTGGCCTACCTCGGCCCGGCGGGCAGCTTCACCCACCAGGCCGCCGAGGGGCGCTTCGGGGCCACGAGCGAGTACCTGTCGCTGGCGTCGATCCGGGCGGTGTTCGAGGCGGT